>CALQBT020000420.1 GCA_943328885.2 Bordetella parapertussis
AGGCATCGCCGGTGCGGTCGACGCCCGGGCCCTTGCCATACCAGAGCGCGAACACCCCGTCGTACTTGCCCTCACCGCCGATCTCGGCTGGCTGCGAACCCCAGACCGCAGTGGCGGCCAGGTCTTCGTTGACGCCTGGCACGAAGACCACGTTGTGCGCGTCGAGGTGCTTCCTGGCCTTGCCGAGTTGGTCGTCCAGTCCGCCCAGCGGCGAACCGCGATAACCGCTGATGTAGCCCGCGGTGTTCTTGCCGAGACGGCTGTCGCGCTGCTGCTGGGTCATCGGCAGCCGAACCAGCGCCTGCGTCCCGGTGATGAAGATCCTGCCTTGGGTCAGCGTGTACTTGTCGGCGAGGGTGACAGTCTTCAAGCTCATGGCGTTCTCGATCCTGCGGGGTGGGCGGGTGATGGCGATGAGGCGCCAGGTTCAGGGTCGAACCATCGCCCTGGTCTGCGGATCGGAATGCCACGCCTGAAAGCGATGACCGCCGATGGTTGCACCAGTTCTGGTGTTTTGACCGTCGCGTCGGAGACGGCTGCGCGAGGGAATGCTCGGCCATCGCTCAGGGCCGCATGAGATCAACCCCCAACTGATCAGCGCACCGGCAGCAAGCGCGCTGGATCGATGGGCTTGCCCTGGCGGCGGATCTCGAAGTGCAGTTGTACCCGGTCCGCATCGCTAGACCCCATCTCGGCGATCTTCTGACCGCGCCGCACCGTCTGGTCTTCCTTGATCAGCAGCGCTCGGTTGTGCGCATACGCCGTCAAGTAAGTGTTGTTGTGCTTGACGATCACGAGGTTGCCATAACCGCGCAAGCCGGACCCGGCATAGACCACCCGACCATCAGCGGCTGCCAGCACCGGGTCGCCAGCCTTGCCCGTGATGACCAGTCCTTTTTGTTTTCCCTCTTCGAAGCCAGCGAGCACGCTGCCCGCCGCAGGCCAGGCCCAAGCCATGTCCTCGTCACCGTCGCGCGTCGGCACGACAGCTGCGGGCGCGGCTGACGCAGGCGCGGCAGCCGCCGCAGCTGGCGCGGAAGCCGCAGGCTTGCCGATCAGAGGACGCAACTCAGGTCTGGACGAGGCCACGCCGCTGGCGGCCGCCGCATTCAAATCCACCCCCGGCGGCACCACCCTCAACACCTGACCGACCTCGATCAGGTTGGGGTTCTCGATCGCGTTCCAACGCGCCAAGTCACGCCAATTCTGGCCGTTGTCCAGGGCAATGCGGATCAACTTGTCACCCGGCTTGACGCTGTAGTAGCCTGGTTTGCCGGCATTCTCGAGCCCGGGCAGAGGCTTGACCGCATCAGGCACCGGACTTGCGACAGCGACCGGCTCGATCACTGGCGCCGCCGGCGCCGGCGGGGGCGGCTTTGGCGACGGCGCCGGTGCGCGCGGAACCGGCAGGGCTGGCCTGCGGTCTTCGACCGGCGCCTTGTGCGGCGGCGAGGCGCAGGCCGACAGAAATCCCAGCACCCAGACAGCCAGCAACAGGCTCAGCGTCGAACGAGATGAGGGCATGGCGGCAGGCCTGTGTGAGCGTCGGTTCAAGCGATGCCCGATCTTAAAGGGACGAAGTGCACGGTTTCATGCTCGCTGTGCACGCAACCACTTTCATGGCGATCGACCACCACCAGCACCTGATCGCGCCCGCCCGGGCGCCGCGTCGGGGCCACCAGACGACCACCAACGGCCAACTGATCCAGCCAGGCCGCAGGCAGTTCGTCGCCACCAGCGGCCGCGATGATGCTGTCGTAAGGCGCATTGGGTCCGTGTCCCAGCATGCCGTCGCCATGGATCAACCTGACCTGGTCGAGTCGCCAGGCCGCCAGGTGAACACCCGCCTTGTCGAACAGGGGACGCAAGCGCTCGACCGACACCACCCGACGCGCCAGTTGCGCCAGCAGCGCGGTCTGGTAGCCGCAGCCCGTGCCCACCTCGAGCACGCGACCCAGATGGCCACTGACTCGGGCTTGCGCACCCTCGAACAGCAACTCGAGCATGCGCGCCACCACCGAGGGCTTGGAGATGGTCTGACCATGACCGATCGGCAAGCTGGTGTCTTCGTAGGCCTGAGTCGCCAGCGCGCTGTCAACGAACAGGTGGCGCGGCACCTGCTGCATTGCCGCAAACACCGCTTCGCAGCGCAAGCCCTCGACGCGCAGGCGCTCCACCATGCGCTGGCGCACCAGCGCCGAATCCAGGCCCAGCCCCAGCGACACGTTTTGTCGGCCGGCGTCCACCGCGGCCTCGCGCACTGGGCGCTGCGGCCTGAGGGTTTCGCGTGGTTTGGCTGTTACGCCGGACCGGCCGACGCGCTCGAGCAGCAAGGGGAACCGAGGCGCGCGGTCCTTGTCGCCACCAGCGCTCACTGCGGTTCCAGTCGGCTGCGCCAGTCAGGCAGTCGGGCATGGTCGGTCAGGTCGACCTGCAGCGGCGTGATCGACACGCAGCCCTGAGCCGCGGCGTAGAAGTCGGTGCCCTCGCCAGCCTCGCGCGCATCACCCGCCGGACCGATCCAGTAAATCGGTTCACCGCGCGGGTTGGTCTGGCAGATCACCGGTTCGCTGGCATGGCGCCGGCCCAACCGGGTGATGCGGCGCGGCAGCGTGTGGGCATCGGCCCGATTCGGAATGTTGACGTTCAGCAGAAAAGGCTGCCCGGTCAGACCCTGGGCCAGCACCTGCTCGACCAAGGCCCGCGCCACCTGGCCCGCCGCTGCCAAGTCCCCCCAGCCCTTGTCTACCTGAGAGAAGGCGATCGAAGGGATGCCAAAGAGATAGCCTTCCATCGCAGCGGCCACCGTGCCCGAGTAGAGCGTGTCGTCGCCCATGTTGGCGCCCTGGTTGATGCCCGAGAGCACCAGATCGGGCCGATAGCCCAACAACCCGGTCAGTGCGAGATGGACGCAGTCCGACGGCGTGCCATTGACAAAGCGAACGCCCGGCTGGGTCGGGCCAGCGGCAAACACCTGCAGCGGACGGTTCAGCGTCAACGCGTTGGACGTCCCGCTGGCGTTTTGTTCGGGCGCGATCACCTCGATCTGGCCCAGCCCCTGAATCGCTGCCACCAATGCCGCCAGACCTGGCGCCAGGTAACCATCGTCGTTCGCAATGAGGATTCGCATGAGACTTCGATTGTAGGCATCCATCCTGGCAGCCGAGCATCCGCACCCCGGCATCCGGCCGCACGCGCCCGGCGGCAAGCGTCGCGCCATCGCCCGAATGGGGGGTGTCCTGCATGGCTTTTCCAGGTGTTGGCTGCGCTAGCATCATCGAGGGAGACAAAGCTATGACCGTCAAGGTCCTGA
>CALQBT020000421.1 GCA_943328885.2 Bordetella parapertussis
GCTTCGGGTCTGCGGTCCATGGCGGCAACAGACTGCGGGCGAATCGCTGACAGCGCCGTGCAATCTTCAAGCTCCATCACTTGGAGCGCCCAGCGTACTTGATCAAGATAGAGACGGGGCCAAAAAGTTCGATTTCTTTGTCGTAGGCATAGCGGATCACGACCCGGTCGCGCTCTTGGGTGATGACGAGGTCGTCGCCCTTGACCGAACTGATGCTGGCGTCGATTTGCCGCTGACGCTCGAACGCAAGCCGGATCTCGGGCACGCTCGCCGCCGGCGCCGCCGCCAAGCGATCGACCACGACCTGGATCGTGTGGGCCTCGATGACCGTGGGCAGCACCCGTATCAGCAAGTAGCCGGCCAGGCCGACGCCGATAGCCCCGCTCAGCAGACCCATCAGGGTCAAGCCGCGCTGCGACGCCAGAGCGGTTGTCATCGCGCCCCGCCCAAGCTGCATCAGTCGAACAAGCCTACACGGCGCAGGTTGCCAAAATTCATCCACACCATGAAAGCCCGGCCGACGATGTTCTCATCGGGCACAAAGCCCCAGTAGCGCGAATCCCGCGAGTTGTCGCGGTTGTCGCCCATCATGAAGTAATGGCCGGCCGGCACTTTGCACGCCACCCCCTCCGCGGTGTAACGGCAGTTGTCCCGGAAGTTCACGAAACTGTCCATCGGCCGATAGATCGACGCCCGTTTCGGATCGACCAGGATACCGTGGGGCGCGTTGTCCAGTTTTTCTGAGAACTTCGCTGCGTAGCGCAAGCTGTCTTCGTCGTAATACTCGCCCATGGCCTGCACCGGCACCGGCTTGCCGTTGATGCTCAGCGCCTGGTTGGTGTAGAGCACTTCATCGCCCGGCAATCCCACGACGCGCTTGATGTAGTCGATGCGCGGATCCACCGGGTAGCGAAACACCATCACGTCACCGCGCTGCGGCTCCTTGTTCGACACCAGCTTGGTGCCCAGCACCGGCAAGCGGATGCCGTACTGGAATTTGTTCACCAGAATCAGGTCGCCAACCAGCAGTGTCGGGATCATCGATCCCGAGGGAATCTTGAAAGGCTCAAACAGAAAAGAGCGCAGCACGAACACCACCGCGATGACCGGAAACAAGCCTGCGGTCCAGTCCAGCCACCAGGGTTGCATCAGCAGCGACTCGCGCGCCGCCTCGATGTCGCCATCGACCTTGGCAATGCCCATCTTCTGGAGTTCGACGCGGCGCTTGGCGTCCTGGACGCTCAACATCTCTGCCGCTGCCGCGCGGGCCGGCGCGAAGCGAAAGCGCTCGCCCAGCCAGTAGACCAGCGTCACCATCGTCAGCACAAACAGCAGCAGCGAGAAGTTGCCGATCCAGTAGCCCAGCCACCAGCCGGCGCCGTAGAACAGCAATACGCCATACAGCGCGGCGGTCAGGACACTCATCATGGATGTTCGGGGGCTCTGTCAGTCTTCGACTCGGAGGATCGCCAGGAAGGCTTCTTGCGGAACCTCCACCGTGCCGATCTGCTTCATGCGCTTCTTGCCTGCTTTTTGCTTCTCGAGCAGCTTCTTCTTGCGGCTGATGTCGCCGCCATAGCATTTTGCCAGCACGTTCTTGCGCAAAGCCTTGATGCTCTCGCGCGAGATGATGTTCGCGCCGATCGCCGCCTGGATCGCCACGTCGTACATCTGGCGCGGTATCTGCTCGCGCATCTTGGCTGCCACCGCGCGGCCACGGTACAGACTTTGCGCCCGGTGCACGATGATGGACAGTGCATCGATGCGGTCGCCATTGATCAGCAGGTCGACCTTGACGACATCGGCGGCGCGGTATTCCTTGAACTCGTAGTCCATCGAGGCATAGCCGCGCGAGACGCTCTTGAGCTTGTCGAAGAAATCCATCACGATCTCGGCCAGCGGCATCTCGTAGGTCAACATCACCTGGCGGCCGTGGTAGGCCATGTTGAGTTGCAGACCACGCTTCTGGTTGGCCAAGGTCATCACCGGGCCGACGTAGTCCTGCGGCATGTACAGGTGGACCGTGACGACGGGCTCGCGAATCTCACGGATGCGGCCCAGGTCGGGCATCTTGGACGGGTTCTCGACCTTGAGCACCGTCGCGTCGTTCAATTCGACCTCGTAGACCACGCTGGGCGCGGTGGTGATCAAGTCCTGATCGAACTCGCGCTCGAGGCGCTCCTGCACGATTTCCATGTGCAGCAGGCCGAGAAATCCGCAACGAAAACCAAAGCCCAGCGCCTGGCTGACCTCGGGCTCGTAGCGCAGCGAGCTGTCGTTGAGCTTCAACTTCTCCAGCGCGTCGCGCAGCGAGTCGTACTCGCTGGCCTCGGTCGGGTACAGGCCGGCGAAGACCTGGGGTTGGATCTCCTTGAAACCGGGCAGCGCCTCGGTGGCCGGGCCGGCGTTGTTCGGCAGCTTTTTCTCGAGCGTGACGGTGTCGCCCACCTTGGCCGCTTGCAGCTCCTTGATGCCCGCGATCAGGAAGCCCACTTCGCCGGCCGACAGAGCGTCGCGCGACTCGGATTTGGGCGTGAACACACCGAGTTGCTCGAGCGGGTAGACGGCGTTGCTGGCCATCATCCGGATCCGGTCGCCTTTGCGCAGCACGCCGTCGACCACGCGCACGAGCATCACCACACCGACGTAGCTGTCGAACCAACTGTCGACGATCATCGCCCGCGGCGGTCCGGCCGGGTCGCCCTTGGGCGGCGGCATGCGCGCAATCACCGCTTCCAGGATCTCGTCGATCCCTAAGCCGGTCTTGGCCGAGCAGGGAATCGCGTCGTCGGCGTCGATGCCGATCACGTCCTCGATTTCGGCCTTGGCGTTTTCAGGATCGGCGTTGGGCAGATCCATCTTGTTGAGCACCGGCACCACCGTGACGCCGAGGTCGAGCGCGGTGTAGCAATTGGCCACCGTCTGCGCCTCAACCCCCTGGCTGGCGTCAACCACCAGCAGCGCACCTTCGCAGGCCGACAGCGAGCGGCTGACCTCATAGCTGAAGTCGACATGGCCGGGTGTGTCGATCAGGTTGAGCTGGTAGACCTGGCCGTCGCGGGCGGTGTAGTGCAGCGATGCGGTCTGCGCCTTGATCGTGATGCCGCGCTCGCGCTCGATGTCCATCGAGTCGAGTACCTGCGACTCCATCTCGCGGTCACTCAAGCCGCCACAGCGGTGGATCAAGCGGTCAGCCAGCGTCGACTTGCCATGGTCGATGTGGGCGATGATCGAGAAGTTTCTGATGTGGTCCATGGATTTCAACGTTCGCCTGGTCAGCGAGCAGCGAGCAGCGCTCAGGCGAGCTGGCC
>CALQBT020000422.1 GCA_943328885.2 Bordetella parapertussis
ACAAGGGGCCGATGCGGATGCGGAAATGGTGTTGTCGGTCGAACACAGCCTGGCCCAAAGCCGCGCTGACGCCGAGCTGAGAGGTCGACATGCGACGCGACGCGGCACGCCGGCCGATGCGCGTGCGTTCGGTGGGAGGCAAGGGCATCCAGCGGCCGACAAACTGCTCCAGATGGACCTGCAGTCCCAAAAAACTGCTGAGCAGATTGGCCAGACCGTCGGCATTGCGCACCTGGCGCGACATCTGGCCGGCAAAAGCCAGCCGGGCATGGTCGGGCGCGGCGTCGCGATGGCGCCAGGCTTGGCCGCCGACACCGATCAGCGAGCCCACATGGTCGGCGAAGCGATCTTCATCGGGTCGATCCAGGCTTGCTGCGGGTTGGGCTTGGGCCCAGGCGCGGTAGAACAGCAGTAGCAGCCGGTGGTGGAACATGTCGGCAAAGCGCGCGAAGGTCTCGTCGCCCTTGTGCAGGCTGCGCTCACGCGCATAGGCGGTCAGGTGCAGGGGTAGCGGCCCATTGGGGCCGAACAGACCGAAAAAACGCACCTCGATGCGGGGCCTGCCGCTGCGGTCCTCCAAGCTGATGCGTGCAAGGCTGCTCGGTGCGAACGACAGGTCGGCCGCCTGACCCAGCCGGATGGGCTCGTCGACCGGACGACGTGCTTGACCCAGCCTGGGTTTGCCTGCATGGTGGGCTTCGACACGGCGCATCAAATGAAAAAAATCAAAACGCTGCGGTGCTGAGGCTGCCTCTAGCAGCGGATCGAGTCGCTGCGCCTGCGGTATTTCGGCACCGGATTGCGGCTCAGTGTCAACCGGATCGGCGCGCTGTTGACTCACAGAATCGGCCGGGTTCCGCATCTTGGCCTCCCGGTCAGGATGTCACCCCTGGTCGCCGAATGCAGGCGCAATTGGGTGAAGCCGTTGATCGACACATGGCGCGCGACAAAGCGCTCCAGCACACATCCCAGCAAGAAGGCACTGGCCCCTTCGAACGACAAGTCGTCCACCATCACCACCACCGCGACGCCGCGGCCAAAGGTGATCGGCCCGGGCATCGGCAATCGGCGCACCACGGTTTGCAGCTTGACCGATCGCAGACCGTCGATCTGGCGCTGGGCGCCTGCGTCGCCCGCGGGTGCGTAAAGCTGCAGGATCTGGCGCAGCGCGGCAGCGCCTTGCTCGAGGTTGGTGTCGGTCAGCGACAGGTGGTTGAGCGACAACTGGTTGATCAGCTTCCAGTTGATCTTGTCCTCGCGCAGGGCCGACATCGGACGCGTCGGGCCCTTGATCACCTGGATGCTCTTGACCGGCGCAGTCTGCACCAGGGTCAGATCGCCCTTGGTGCTGCCCACAGGCATCAGGATGGGCAAGTCGCGGTTGGTGCACAGCGCGCGCACTCCGATCTGGCGCAGATCGGCTGAGAACGGCGCTTCCTGGGCGTCCACCACCTGCAGATAGACCTCGGAGCCGATGTACGCGCTGCGCGGCCCGTCACGCTGCTGCACCTGTGACATCAGGCGCGGTTCGCGCTGCGTCGCGTAGTAGGCCTGGTGGTGCTGGTCTTCGGTGTGGAAGGCGTTGTAGAAGGGCAGAAAGCGCCATTCGCTGTTGACGCCTGTGCCGTAACCCACCACCTCGGTGAGGGTGTGGACTTCGAAATCCATCGGCTTGGTGCGGTCGGGAACGATATGGAATTCACTACTGTCATTGCTGACATGGATGCGGTCGCAGCGGCGCTCCAGCAAGTTGACCGCAGGCACGCAATGCAAGGCCAGGCTGCCCACGTCTACAGATTGCAGCAGGGCGTTGTCCACACGGCTGAACAGGATGACGATGTCGATTTCGTTGCCGCCGTGTTTCTGAATCGCTGCGCCGATGCCGGTCAGGTCGAAAAACAGAAAGCGCTGCGGAAACGCGAAATACTCCTGCAATAGGCGGTAGCCTTCGAAGCCCTGCAAGGTTTCGGGCAGCAGGGCTTGGTCGTCGTCAAACCCGGCCAATTCGATGCAATCGGGTTCGAGCGCTTCATGCCAGGCCGCCGGGCGCCTGGTGGGCAACACCAGCAATCCCAGCGCATGACCTCCGACGAGCTCGTGCAGTCGGTAAGCCACCTCGTCGAGTCCGGCGCAATGCAGGCGCAGGTCCTGCAGCGCGATCTGAGAAAAATCCAGGCCTGCCGTCGTGCGCAAGCGAATGCGCAGGCCAGAGCGGTATTTGCGCCATTCAGGTGTTGCCGTCAGGGGCAAATCAGCTGAATGGGCGAAGTACTCCACCTGGGTCAGTTCCAGCGGCCACAGCGTCAGCGCATGGGCGCTGCGGAACTCGCAAGCGGTGGCACCGGCTCTGCCGGCTTGGCCGTGCATCACGCTGCCACGCGGCAATGTGATGCCCTGAGCCAAGCTGGGGTCGGCCAGATCGGGGTTGACTTGAGCGATCAGCATCGCCGGCGTGGGTTTGAGGAACTGCGGGTAGACGATCTCAAGCAGGCGCTGGGTGAAGCGCGGAAACTCGGCATCGAGTTTGAGTTGCACCCGCCCGGCGAGGAAGGCAAAGCCCTCGAGCAGGCGCTCCACGTAGGGGTCGGTGACCTCCAGGCCTTCCATGCCGAGGCGCGACGCGATCTTCGGAAACTGCTCTGCAAATTCGGCCCCCATCTCGCGCAGATGGCGCAACTCTTCGTTGTAATAACGCAGCAGGCGCGGGTCCATGGCGGCGGTTAGCGGTCGAGTTCGCGCACCGCGACTCGGCCAGTTTCCAGATCGATGTCGGTGCGCAGCAGCAACTCCATCGGCACCGGTTGAGCCCAGAGCTGGCCGCTGATGCGAAATCCAAGCAGGTTGTGGTGGTCCAGTTGGGCATTCGACAGCACCGCTTCGACCGCCAGCGTGTCAGGCAGGATACGCGGTTCATGGTCCAGGATGGCCTGCCTGACCTGCGACTGCAACTGCCCCAGATCGATACCTGAGGTCGACAATCCCGACAGCGCCGGCAAACCATAGTTGATGACCGACCGGCGGGCGTGTGGTGCCGAGTCCCAGTCGACTTCGCCGGTATGGGCTGTGGTGTTGAACAGCCAGGCCAGATCGCGCAGCACGAGGTCGCGCAAGCGGCTGCGGTTGATGACGCGGGACTCGCCGGATTCGACCGATGAATCCGGGTCGTCGTCGGTCAGCCGATCCAGCAAAGCTGGTTGCAGTCTGTCCTGGGCGCGCGAGGTGACCATGAAGAACGCAACAGTCCGGGCTCAGTCGTCAGATTGCACGAGCAGCACCGAACGCAAGTCCATCAATCCATGGTCTGCGCTG
>CALQBT020000423.1 GCA_943328885.2 Bordetella parapertussis
AGGGCACGCCGGCCGAGGTCCGCGCCAACCCCGAAGTCCGGCGCGTCTACCTGGGGCAGCACGGATGAGCGCCGACCGACAACCTTTGCTGCAGGTCGAGCAGCTGGACGCCTGGTACGACCGCAGCCATGTGGTGCAAGGCCTGGACTTCGAGGTCTTCCCGGGCGAAATCGTCACGCTGATGGGTCGCAACGGCGCCGGCAAGACGAGCACGCTGCGCGCCCTCATGGGACTGGTGGCCAAGCGGCGCGGCCGGGTGCGCTTCGACGGCCATGACTGCACGGCCGAGCCCGCGCACCAGCGCTTCCACCTCGGCCTGGCCTATGTGCCCGAGGACCGGCGCATCGTGCCCGGGCTGACGGTGCGCGAGAACCTGCAGCTCGGCGTGCTGGCCAAGCCCGGGCGGCACGACATGGTCAGACTGGTCGACGAGATCGCCGAGACCTTTCCCCGCTTGCGTGAGCGGCTCGACCAGGAGGGCAGCTCGATGTCGGGCGGCGAGCAGCAGATGCTGGCGATCGCCCGCGCGATGATGGCCAAGCCGCGGATGATCCTGCTCGACGAACCCAGCGAGGGCATCATGCCGCTGCTGGTGCACGAGATGTTCGAGCTCTTCGCACGCATGCGCGATCAGGGCACGACACTGCTGCTGGTCGAGCAGAACGTCGAGCGCGCGTTGCAGCTCTCCGACCGCGCTTACATCCTCGACCAGGGCCGCATCGTGCACAGCGGCGACGCGGCCGCGCTGCTGGCCGATCGCGAGATCCAGCAGCGCTACTGCGCGGTGTGAGTTGCCCGATCCGATGCGCCGCCTCGCCCTGCTCGACTCCATCAGCGCCCTCGGCCCCGCCCACGCCGGCCAGGTCATCGTGTCGGGCTCTCACGGCGGCGTGTCGGCGGCGCGCTTCGTGGTCGATGCAGTCGCCCGTTGCCATGCGGTGTTCTTCAACGATGCCGGGGTCGGCAAGGAGCAGGCGGGCATCGTCGGGCTCGCGATGGCGCAGACCGCCGGGCTGATCTGCGCGGCCTACTCCCATCGCTCAGCACGCATCGGCGATGCGGCCGACGCACTGGCCAGCGGCACGCTGTCGCACCTGAACCCGCTCGCGATCGAGGCCGGTCTGCGTGTCGGCATGACGGTTCGCGAGGCTGTGACGCGGCTCGGCGCCGTCTGATCCCAGCAACAGCGCCGCCGACCCCCGAGCCGGCCAAGCGTCGGGCAACCCTCGGGTGCAAGCGCGCTGGCGCTAGGGTTTCATCAGCGCTAGCGGGTCGCAGGCTGCCGCGCCCGGTACAGCATGTCGAGCGTGATGTGCCGCACCTCGAGCTTGCTCTGCTCGACATGGGCGCGCAGCAGGCGCTGGGCCTCGTCGCCACGCCGGCGCTCGATGGCTTGCAAGATGGCAGCATGCTCGTCGTAAGTGGCCTCGACCCTGGCAGCCTGGGTGAAGTCGAGCCGGCGCACGATGCGGATGCGATCGGTGATCTCGCGGTGCACCCGAGCCATCTCGCGGTTGCCACTGGACTGCACCAGCTGCAGGTGGAAAGACTCGTCCTGCTGGCCGACCTCGGCACCGTCGGCCAGGCGCTCGGCCACCGGCGCTCGCCAGAACGCCGCCAGCGCCGCCAACGCCGGCCGCTCGCTGACCGCGGCCAGCTGTCGCGCGGCATGGCATTCGATCAGGATGCGCAGGTCATAGAGCTCGTCGAAGACATCGAAGTCCAGCGGCGCCACCTGCCAGCCGAGCTTGGGGATGACTTGCAGGAAACCCTCGCGTTCGAGCCGCTGCAGCGCCTGGCGCAACGGCGTGCGGCTGATCGCCAGGCGCTGCGACAGTTCGCTCTCGCTGCAGCGGTCGCCAGGCATCAGCACGAAATCGAAGATCATCTGCTGGAGCCGGCCGTGGGCCTGGTCGGCCAGCGTGCCGATTGCCGCCGGCGCTTGCGCGGCCGCTAAGCGCAGCGTCATGCGGCCCGGTAGGCGCGCCAGCCACCGAAAGCGCTGACGTCGGTGGCGCCGGACAGGCCGGCGCCCTCGCAGATGAAGCCCTTGACCCAGGATCCATCGGCCAGCTGCACCGAGCCCAGGCCCAGCGGCGGCGGAATCAGCGCCAGAAAAGAGCCCAGCGCGGCTTGCGGCATCTCGTAGACCTCGACCTCGATGGCACAGCCGGGCGCGCCCTCGCCCTCCACCACCCGAGCCAGGCCGGGTTTGGGCGGTTGGGTGCCAGGCAGCGCGTAAAGCCGGTACTGTGGCGCGGTGCGGGTGCGCTCGCGCAGCCGGCAACCACGCTCGACCAGTTGGCCGTGCAACGGCATGCCGGCCAGATGCGCACCCACCACCGCCAGCGCCAGCGTGGCAGCGGCGGCCGGACCGGCCTGCAGCGTCCGGTCGGCCGGCGTGGCAGGGCGCAGCCGGCAACCCAACGGCTGCGCCCGCGCCGCCTCCCAGCGCAGGCCCAGGTCGACCAGCGCGGCGTCGCTGCCGCCCGGCGCGATGAAGGTGACGCCAAAGGGCAGGCCGCTGGCGCTGACGCCGCTGGGCAGCGCCAGCGCAGCCTGGCCCAGCAGGTTGACGAAATTGGTGAAGCGCCCCAGCTCGGAATTGCGCAGCACCGGCTCAGCCGCCACCGCCGCGCGCGTCGGGCAGGTGGGCGTGGTGGGCACCATCAGCACATCGATCTGCTGCCACAGCGGCGCCAACTGCCTGCGCAGGTCTTCCAGCGCGTAGCGGGCGCGAAAAGCCGAGGCCGCATCGAACTCGCCGGCCCGGGCGATGACCCGACGCACCGTCGCATCCAGCGCCTCGGGCTGGTGGTCGATCAGCGCCTGCACCACCGCATAGCGCTCGGCCACCCAGGGACCGTCATAGAGCAGCCGGGCGACCTCGAACAACAGGCTCATGTCGATAGGCTGCGGCACCAGGCCCCAGGCGCGCAGCTGCGCCACAGCCTGGTCGAAAGCCTGGTCATAGCCCAGCGCGGCGTCGCAGCCAGGGACCATCGGCACGCCCACGCGCAGCGCGGCGCCGGCGCCACCCAGCCAAGGCAACCGCGGTGCAAAAGACTGGAACGAAGCCTCATCGTCAGCGCCCTCGATCACCGCCATCACCTGGGCCGCGTCGGCCACCGTCAGCGCCAGCACCGACACGACGTCGAGCGTGCGGCAGGCCGGCAGCACGCCAGCCATCGGCACCCGGCCCGGCGTGGGCTTCAGGCCGACCAAGTTGTTCAGTCCCGCCGGCACCCGGCCCGACCCGGCCGTGTCGGTGCCCAACGCAAACGCCACCAGCCCGCGCGCGACC
>CALQBT020000424.1 GCA_943328885.2 Bordetella parapertussis
AGTTGGCGCAGAGGGATCGCGAAGGTCGGGATCGAACAGCCGTCGGTGCCTGCCGGCGCGCGCGTCAGGTCGCAGCCGGTGGCCGCTGCCAGCGCGGCGCTGACCTCGCGCATCACCGGGTGGTCGGGCCTGATGTAGCCGCGGACGAACTCGGCCGGGTCGCGGCCTGCGGCGCGCGCCATCAGGCAGCCGACGCAGACGAAGCCCGAATGCTTGCCCGAGCAGTTGTTGTGCAGCGGGCCGGGGTTGCGGCCTTCGCGCGCCAAGGCCTTGAGCGCAGCGTCGAAGCTCGGCCATTGCACGCCGCACTCGAGCGCGCCCTCGGCCAGCCCGGCCTTGGCCAGCATGGACCGCGCGGTGGCGGTGTGCCGCGGCTCGCCACCGTGCGAGGCGCAGGCCAGCGCCAGCTCTTCGTCGCTCAGGCCCAGCGCATCGGCCGCGCCGCTGGCCACCAGCGGCAGCGCCTGCAAGACCTTGCAGGCCGAGCGCGGAAAGATCGGTCGGTCCACGTCACCCAGCGACTGCACCAGCGAGCCCTGGGCATCGACGATGGCCAACGCGCCTCGGTGGAAAGATTCGATCGTGTTGCCGCGCAGCGCCTGCACGAGGTCGGGGTGGGCAGTGCTCACGGCAGGCTTGGATCGAGCGCTGGGTTGTTCAATGTGGCGCGGCGCCGGCTTGAGGCTTGCCGGCGCTCAGCCAGCGTTCGCCCGTGCGGCCGCAGCGGCTTCGCGTCCGTTCGCCCGCGCCTCGCGCCTGGCGACCCAGAGCGTCGCCGCGCAGATCACCGTGCCGCCGACCAGCGTGGAGTGGCTGGGCACGTCGTTGAACAGCAGCCAGCCCATCGCCGCCGACCACACCAGGTCGAGGAACTTGGCCGACTGGGTGGCCGAGATTTCGGCCGCGATGAACGAGCGCGTCAGGCTGTAGTGGCCGGCGCTGCCCAACACGCCGCACAGCGCGATCGTTGCCCATTGCCAGGGCCCCAGCCACTGCCAGTGCAGCAGCGCCAGCGGCAGGCTGAAGATCGACACGGTGATCGATTGCCAGACCACGATCACACCGGGAGACTCATAGCGCGTCAAGGCCTTGGTCAGCAGGAAAGAGCCTGCGAACACCGGTGCCGCGGCCAGCATCAGCAAGTGGTAGCGCCCGCCGGTGCCCGAGAGCTTGGGCCCGACGACGATCATCACGCCGGCAAAGCCGATCGCGATCGCCAGCCAGCGCGACCAACGCATCGGTTCCTTGAAGAACACGTAGGCGCCGATCATGATGAAGATCGGGCCGGTGAAGCCGATGGCCGTCATGTCGGCCAGCGGGATGCCCGGCAGTGCGGTGAACCACAGGCACAGCCCCATGGTGTGCACTGCGCCACGGGTGAACTGGCCGCCCACCTGGCGCGGCCAGTAGCCGTGAAAGCCGTGGCTCCACATCACGGGCAGCATCACCAGCAGGCCCGCCAGGTAGCGCAGGAACTGGGCCTGGAACGGGTCTAGCTGCAGCGTCAGCGAGCGCAAGAAAGCATTGAGCAGGCTGA
The DNA here is from genome assembly GCA_943328885.2 of Bordetella parapertussis. Taxonomy (GTDB): domain Bacteria; phylum Pseudomonadota; class Gammaproteobacteria; order Burkholderiales; family Burkholderiaceae_C; genus Pseudaquabacterium; species Pseudaquabacterium parapertussis_A. Next base: position 1,538 of record CALQBT020000424.1, read on the forward strand.
AGATCAGCCCGGCGGCACTGGTCCACAGCAGGCCGCGGGTGGTGGGGCTCCAAAGCGCGGCACGCTGGCCGAGCGTCACCCAGGACAGCGGAAGATTCATCGTACCCACATCATGCCTGGGCTTGGCCTGGCGCGAAACCCGGCAAACCCGGGTCGGGGTGTCATCGGAGGGACAGTCTGAACTTGATGCCATGCCCGATCGAGCGTCTCGCGCCTCGGTTCGGGGGGCAGTCGCGTGCCACTGGCAGGTTGAGTGTCACCCAACAACTCACTGTCGTCGCCGATCTGGGGCCCGCGCCAGATCACTGCGACGCGATCAATCCGGCGCGGCCATCCGACGCGCGTTTTCAGCCAGCGGCAGCAACTCGGCCTCGGTCAGGGTCTCCTGCGCCAGCAGCATCGCAGCGCCTTCGTCGAGCAGTGCGCGGCGGATCGACAGTGCGGCGCTGGCGCGCGCGAGAGCCTCGTCGACCAGCGCGCGCACGGCGTTGTCGATCCGGCGCGCGGTGTCGTCGGATCGGCCACGCTCAGGCGTCAGGCTGTCGGGGCTTTCCAGAAAGCGCTGGGGTGCGCGGTCGTAGACCACCGGACCGACCTCGTCGGACATGCCCCAGCGTGTCACCATGTCGTGGGCGATGTCGCTGGCCTTGACCAGGTCGTCGGCGGCGCCGGTTGAGACCTCGCCCAGCACCAGCATTTCGGCGGCGCGCCCGCCCAGCAGCACCGCGAGCCGGTTGCGCAGTTCGCTGCGGCGCGCCAGGTAGCGGTCTTCGCTGGGTCGCTGCATCGTGTAGCCCAGCGCGCCGATGCCGCGCGGGATGATCGAGATCTTGTGCACCGCGTCGGTTCCGGGCAGGCACATCGCCACCAGCGCGTGGCCCATCTCGTGCACGGCCACGGTGCGGCGCTCAGCCTCGCCCAGCACCCGCTGGTGCTTCTCGAGCCCGGCGACGATGCGCTCGACCGCGGCCGTGAAGTCGGTCATCGCGACCGCTTCGGCGTTGCGCCGCGTCGCCAGCAGTGCGGCCTCGTTGACGAGGTTGGCCAAGTCGGCGCCGGCAAAACCGGGGGTCAGCGCGGCCACTGCGTCGGCGGCGACATCGGCACCCAGCAAGACCTTCTTGAAGTGCACCCGCAGCACGTCGGCGCGGCCCTTGCGGTCGGGCCGGTCCACCAGCACTTGGCGGTCGAAGCGGCCGGCGCGCAACAGCGCCGCGTCCAGCACCTCGGGCCGGTTGGTCGCGGCCAAGATCACCACGCCGGTGCTCGCGTCGAAGCCGTCCATCTCGGCCAGCAGCTGGTTCAAGGTCTGTTCTTTCTCGTCGTGGCCGCCGGCCATCGGTCCGAAACCGCGGGCCCGACCCAGCGCATCGAGCTCGTCGATGAAGATGATGCAAGGCGCAGAGGCACGGGCTTGCTCGAACAGGTCGCGCACCCGCGCTGCGCCGACGCCGACGAACATCTCGACAAACTCCGAGCCGGTGATGCTGAAGAAGGGCACGCCGGCCTCGCCGGCCAAAGCCCGCGCCAACAGCGTCTTGCCGGTGCCGGGCGGACCGACCAGCAGCACGCCCTTGGGCATGTGCGCGCCGAGCCGGCCGTAGGCTTCGGGGTTCTTCAGAAAATCAACCGACTCGCGCAACTCGGCCTTGGCCTCGTCGACGCCCGCGACATCGTCGAAAGTGACCTGGATGTCAGTCTCGGAGTGCAGCTTGGCGCGGCTCTTGCCCACCGACAGCAGGCCGCCTATGCCCCCCCCCCCCCCC
>CALQBT020000425.1 GCA_943328885.2 Bordetella parapertussis
CCTGGGCCTGGCAGGGCGTGACGAGCCTGGTCAAGGAAGTCGGCAGCACCAAGACGCCCTGCGTCTGGGTCGGCCCGCCCTGGGGTCAGCCCGGCGGCAAGTACCAGAAGAACGACCAGCGGGTCGAGATGATGTCGGGCTTTCTGGCCAGCAACGTCGCGCCCTGCGCCTATGTGGACTCGCTGAAGATGGCCAAGCCCGGACAGTGGACGACGCTTGACGGCCAGCACTTCTCGCTCGCGGGCTACAAGTCCTGGAGCGAGGCCATCACCAAGGCGCTGGCCGACCTGCCGGCCGTGCAGGCGCTGAAGAAGTCATGAGCCCGCAGCGGCTTGGGATGGCGGTGGCGCTGGCGAGCGCGGGATGGGCTGTGCAGGGCACCGAGATACCGCTCTACGAGACCGGCCCCAGCCAGGACGCGGCTTTCGTTCGCTTCGTCAATGCCGGCAGCGACCCGCTGGAGCTCAGTGCTGCCGGGTCGAAGGCGCGCAGCCGGCTCGATCTCGGCGCGCCGGCGACGGCGTTCTTCAGCGTCAACGCCGGTGCCAAGGTCAAGGGCGCTTTCCATGCCGGCAGCCAGCGCAGCGACATCGCGCTGAGCGTCAAGCCCGGTGAGTTCGCCACCGTCGTCGCGCTGCCCGGCGCCGGCGCGGTGACGCAGACCGTGCTGCGCGAGCAGCCCGACGACTTCAATGCGCTGAAGTCCTCGCTGGCGCTCTACAACCTCGACCCGCGCTGCGCGTCGGCCGGACTCAGCGTGGTCGGTCGCAGCGCCGCGCTGTTCGATGCCGTGCCCAGCGGGACGCTGCAGCGCCGGGCCCTCAACCCGGTCAGCATCTCGGTGCAGCTGCAGTGCGGCGGCAAGCCGACCGCGAACCCGCTGGCCTTGGGCAACTTGCAGGCCGGCCAGCGCTACAGCGTCTTCGTGATGCCGGCAGCAGCCGCGCCGCGGCTGTTCATGGCCGCCGACAGCGTGGCGCGCTGATACGCGACCTCTCGCCACCCAACCACAGAGCTCGTCACCATGGTCTTTGCGTCGCTGGAATTCCTGTCGCTGTTCCTGCCCTTGTTCCTGGGCGCTTACGCCTTGGTCAGACCGGCGCAGCGCAATGCCTTGCTGCTGTTCGGCAGTTGGCTGTTCTACGGTTGGTGGAGCCCGACCTTCCTGCTGATGTTCATCGGCTTGGCCGGGCTGGGTTGGGTCGGCGGCCTGGTCATCGCACGCTTTGCCGAGGGGCAGGGCCGCGGCGTCGCGCTGTCGCTGTTCATCGCCGTCAACCTAGGGCTGCTGTGCTGGTTCAAGTACGCCAACATCGTCGTCGAGAGCCTGGCCGCGCTGCTGGGCCCCGGGGCGATGCCGGCCGACTGGCAGCGCGTGGCCTTGCCGATCGGCCTGTCGTTCATCGTGCTGCAATCGATTTCCTACCTCGCCGACGTCTACCGTCGCACCGTGCCGGCCGACCCCAGCTTCACCAGCTTCGGCGCCTACCAGTCGATGTTCGTGCACCTGATCGCCGGGCCGATCATCCGCTACGAGTGGGTCAAGCGCGAGTTGATCTCGCGGCCCTTCGACTGGCCGCAGTTTTCGCTGGGTGCGCGCCGTTTCATGATCGGCATGAGCATGAAGGTGCTGATCGCCGACACCCTGGCGCCGGTGGCCGACCTGGTGTTCAGCCTGCCGGCGCCGACCCTGGCCGACAGCTGGGCCGGCTGCATCGCCTACAGCCTGCAGCTGTTCTTCGACTTCGCCGGTTACAGCGGCATGGCGATCGGGCTGGGCCTGATGCTGGGCTTCCGATTTCCGGAGAACTTCCGCCAGCCCTACCTGGCCAGCAGCATCCAGGATTTCTGGCGCCGCTGGCACCTGTCGCTGTCGAGCTGGATCCGCGATTACCTCTACATCCCGTTTGGCGGCAACCGCGTCGGCGTGCTGCGGGTCTACGTCAACCTGTTGCTGACGATGGCCATCGCCGGGCTGTGGCATGGCGGCGACAGCTGGAACTTCTTGTTGTGGGGCGCTGCACATGGTGCTGCGCTGTGCATCGCCCGGGCCTGGGGTCAAGCGGGTTGGCCGGCGCCGCCGCCCTGGTTGTCGCGCGCCTTGACGCTGTTGTTCGTGATGCTGGCCTGGACGGTGTTCCGTGCCCACGGTTTCGACGCGGCGCTGACGATGTACGCAGGCCAAGCGGGGCTGCAGGGCATCGACTTCGGCGATGCGCTGCGAACGCTGTTGCGGCCCTCGCATGGGCTGGCACTGGTGCTGGGCCTGGCTTGCGTGCTGGGGCCTGCGGTGCAGCCTTGGTTCGAGCGTCGGCTGCCGGCCTCAGCGCTCAGTCTGGCCGGGCAATGGCCGCTGTTCGGGTTCTTGCTCGCCTATGCGCTGATCGCCAGCCGCGGTGCGGTGCCTTTCTTGTATTTCCAATTTTGAGCTGCCGATGAACTCCAACACCATCACGGGTGGCTTGCCCCCCCCTTTACTCACGATACCCACGACACCCACCTTGCCCCCCTTGCCTGTCTTGCACACGATGCCGGGCTCTGCTGTTGCGGCCAGCCGCGCCGCAACACCGCACGGGCTGGCTGGCGCCTGTTTCTTGCTGATGCTGGTGGCGGGCCTGGTCAGCAATGGCGTGGGCTGGCTGGCCGGCCAGCTCAAGCTGGCTGATCCGGCGCCTGGTTGGCGCCAGCTGATGGCTGCCGAGCCGATGCAGCAGCTGGCCAAGGCGATGTCTGACGCGCCGCTGCCGCAAGCTGCGGCGGCCTTGGAGCGAGGCTTGAGCTGGTTGGCGCTGCGCGACCTGGGCCCGCGTGTGCGCGAGGGCCAGCGCGACTGGCTGTTCCTGGCCGATGAATTCACGCCCCATGCCCACGGACAGGTGCACGCCAGCGAACGCGCGCGGCAGGTGGTCCAGGTGCAGCAAGGTCTGGCGCGCCAGGGCATAGGCTTGCTGGTGGTGGTGGTGCCCGACAAGAGCCGGATCGCCGCAGCACACCTCGCCAAACAATTCCGGCCCGCGGGTTTTACCGATCGAGTCACTGACTGGACCCGCCAGCTCACAGCATCCGGTGTCGAGGTCATCGACCTCAGCGCAGCGCTGGCCGGCTTGCAGCAAACCAACGGCGCAGCCTTCCTGCGCACCGACAGCCACTGGACCGAACAGGGCGCACAAGTCGCCGCAGCCGCGGTCGCGCTCAAGCTCGGCGCCTTGGGTGCGGTGGCCAAACCAGCGCAAGCCGTCCTGATCGCCGAGCATCAGCAGTTGCCGCGCCGCGGCGACCTGCTGCGCTTGGCCGGCATC
>CALQBT020000426.1 GCA_943328885.2 Bordetella parapertussis
CGAGCTTTCAGTTGCAGGCGCATTGATGATTTGTCGACCATCCTCCTCAACTTTGGCTCGATAAAATGAATATCTCAAAAAGATCCATCAAGGGGTCCGATCTCTTTGTCGAGGCGCTCGTCAACGAGGGCGTTGAATACATCTTCGCGGTCCCCGGCGAGGAAAACCTTGACATGCTGGAGTCCATCCGCGGCTCCAAGATCAAACTCATCCTGACCCGTCATGAGCAGGGCGCGGCTTTCATGGCTGCGACCCATGGCCGCCTGACCGGGCGTGCCGGTGTCTGCATGGCCACCTTGGGGCCGGGTGCCACCAATTTCACGACGCCGGCGGCCTATGCCCATCTGGGGGCGTTTCCGATGCTGATGATCACCGGCCAGAAGCCGATCAAGAAATCCAAGCAAGGTCAGTTCCAAATCGTCGATATAGTGAAATTGTTCAGTCCGATCTGTAAGCTGTCAAAGCAGATCGTCACCGCCAACGCCATCCCTGCGATGGTGCGCGAATCGTTCCGAGTCGCTGAAGAGGAAAGACCAGGCGCCGTGTTGCTGGAACTGCCCGAGGACATCGCAGCCGAACTCGCCGACAGCGCGGTGATTCCACCACATCAGCGTTTTTACGCAGTTGCCAGCGATGCTGTTCTCGCGAATACCGCGCAACTGATCAAGGCGGCCAAGTATCCATTGATACTGCTGGGCGCGGCGGCCAACCGGCAACATTCCAGAGCTGCGATATCAGACTTCATCCACCAGACCAGGATACCGTTTTTCGTCACGCAGATGGGCAAGGGCGTGGTCGACGAGAGTTCAGAGTTATTTCTGGGCACGGCGGCGCTGACCGACCACGACTACCTGCACCAGTACATTCATCATGCGGATTTGATCATCAACATCGGCCATGACGTCGTCGAAAAACCGCCGTTCCTGATGGAAGCCGGCGGCCAAAGCGTGGTGCACATCAACTACAAGGCGGCCCAGGTCGACCAGGTTTACTTCCCGCAGACAGAGGTCATCGGCGACATCGCTGCGACGCTCGAAAGGCTGACGCCCATGGTCGCCGGCGCAGCACAACACGAACTCGATACCTTTCGCCAGGTGCGCGACATGGTGGCAGCCAAGATTCTGGAAGGCGCGACCGATGCCAGGTTCCCGGTGATTCCGCAGCGCCTGGTTGCCGACGTCAGGCGCTTCATGGGCGACCACGACATCATCGCGCTCGACAACGGCATCTACAAACTGTGGTTCGCCAGAAACTACGCCGCTCACCAACCCAACACGGTGCTGCTGGACAACGCGCTGGCCACGATGGGCGCGGGCTTGCCCTCGGCGATGATGGCCTCGCTGCTGCATCCCGAACGGAAGGTGATGGCGATCTGCGGTGACGGCGGTTTGATGATGAACAGCCAGGAGTTCGAAACGGCGATCCGGCTCAAACTCAATCTGGTGGTGCTGGTGCTCAACGACGGCTCCTACGGGATGATCCGGTGGAAGCAAGCGGTGGCGGGTTTTGATGACTGGGGACTGGAATTTGGCAACCCAGACTTTGTGAAGTACATCGAGAGCTATGGCGGGCATGGCCACCGCATCGATTCAGCCGCCAGCCTGATACCGACCTTCGAAAAAGCTTTCCGCCAAGGCGGCGTTCATTTGATCGACATCCCGGTCGATTACTCGGAAAACAAGCGGGTGCTGATCGACGAATTGGCGCAATTCCAAAAGCACTGAGCAAGACCGCGGCCAAGGGCGCGCGGGTCGGGTGCCTGCGATCGCGCAGACGCTGACCGACTCGGCTGACAGCGTATCTCAAGCAAATGTGGCTTTGCCACTTTGCTTGATCCCCACGGGGGGCGGCCGGCTTCGGCCGGCCTTGGGGCGCTCAGTTGGCACTCACTGTGGCGGCCTTCACGATGGTCGCGAAGACCCACAGGCTCTTGCGCATATCGTCGTCAAACTGCTGCGATGTCGATCCGGTGACGGTCAGACCCATGTCCCTGAGGCGAGGCGCCAGCGCCTCGGAGCGGATGGCTTTGTTCACGTCGACGTTGATCTTGGCGATGATCTGCGGCGGCGTCGCGCGCGGCAGGCCGATGCCGAGATTGCTCGCGAAATCGAAATCGGGAAACAACTCGGCAGCAGGAATGCTGCGCGCGCTCGGGTCGCGCGCAGCGCCCATCACCGCGATCGGCTTGAGCTTGCCCGCCTTGACATGCGGCATCGAGCTGAAAGCGGATCGAGCAACAACTGCACCCGTCCATCGAACACGTCGCCGTACGCGCCGCCGGCTCCTCTGTCGGGAATGTGCAGCATCTCGATGCCTGTCAGCAAGTTGAGTTGCTCGCCTGCCAGGTGCATCGAGCTGCCGGCGCCGGGCTTGAACGCGACGATGATCTGCTGCTTCCAGGCCTTGGACAATTCAGTCTCTAGCATGCGCGCCAGCAAGTCGAGCGCACCGCCCGGCACATTGGGCACGATGATGCGCGCCGGCCCCCTGGGCCAGCCCTGTGCCGGCGAAGCCGTCTGCGCAAGAGCAGCCAGAGGCAGGCCGGCCGTGGCGGCCAGACTGCCTGCGCCAACGAGCAAGGCGCGTCTGGCACTGTTCATGTCCTGCGCGGCTGTTCAAGCGGCCTGAGGGCGCGCTGCGTTCGTGCGTGAATCTCGAATTGCCCGCGTCGCGAGCGTCACTCCAGCTCGATGCCGGCCGTGCGCATCGTGCGTGTCCAGATCGCCAGCTGCTCCTTCACCTGGGCCCCCATGACCTCGGGCGTCGACGGCGTGGGCAGCAGCCCGAGCTTGTCATACTGCTCGACCACATCGGGCCGGCGCATGATCAGGTTGAAGTCCTTCGAGATCCGATCGACCAGTTCCTTGGGCATCTTCGCCGGACCGAGCAAGCCGCCCCAGGGCCGGATGTTGACCAGCGGTTGTCCCGCCTCGGCCATCGTCGGCACATTGGGAAAGGCCCGGGTGCGCTCTGGCAAGAGCACGGCGATCAGCCGGAACTTCTCCTTGAGCAACTGCGGCAGCACCGCGGGCGTCACAAACATCAAGGGCACCCGCCCGCCGACCAGGTCGATGACCGCCGGCGCCTCACCCTTGTAGGGCACGCGGACCATGTCGAGCTTGTTGGCCTCGATCAGCGAGGCCATCGCCACGATACCGGTGCTGTTGCCGGTGGCGTAGCTCAGCTTGCCGGGATTGGCCTTTGCGTAGGTGACCAGCTCGGCCAAGGTGTTGACCGGCAGGCTGGGTGATACCGCCAGGTAGAAGGTGAAGATGCAAAGGTTGGAGATCGGC
>CALQBT020000427.1 GCA_943328885.2 Bordetella parapertussis
GCGCGTCGGGCCTATGACGCGCCCAACTGGTTGCGGTCGGACCGGCCGGTCAAGTTGGCCGAACTGGGCAACCCGCAGGCGCTCAACGTCACTGGCTACGACCCCGGTGACATCGCCATCCCGTTGCGCCTGCCGCCCGACCTGTACCTGGCGCAGGACAAAGGCGTGCCGCTGGACCTGAAGTACCGCTACACCCCGCAGCCGACGTCGACGAACTCGTCGCTGAGCGTGCATGTCGACGCCAACCTGGTGAAGTCCTTCGCGTTGCTGCCGCTCGAGCGCCTGAGCGGTGCACCGCTGCTGGCCAAGCTGCAGGCCGACGAGACCCAGCCGATGCAAGGTGTCGCCCGCATCCCGCTCGGCCTGCTGCAACCCAGGTCCAGGCTGGAGCTTCGCTACATGTACGACTACATCAAGCAAGGTGAGTGCCGTGACGTCATCGTCGACAACGTACGTGGCGCAATCGACCCCTTGTCGACGCTGGACATTTCAGGCTATTCGCACCACATGGCGATGCCCAACCTGGCGGCCTATGGCAACAGCGGTTATCCGTTCACGCGCCTGGCCGACTTGTCGCAGACCGCGGTGGTGTTGCCCGACCTGCCGCAAGCGCCTGAGCTGTCGGCCTACCTGAACCTGCTCGGCCGCTTGAGCGAGTCGACCGGCTACCCGGGCACCGCGGTCACGGTGGCGCGCAGCAGCCAGGTCGGCGATGTCGCCGACAAGGATTTGCTGGTGATCGCCACCGGGGCCGACCAACTGTTGCTCAAGCGCTGGGCCGGTGCTTTGCCAGTGGGCCTGGACGACAGCCGCCGACCCGGTCTGCTCGACATGGCCAGCAAGCTGCTGGGTTCGGCAGCGGCGTTGCTGCCTGACATGATCCGGCCTGCTGCGGCGGCGACACCGCCCTTCAGCAACGCCGGGCTGAGTGCCTATGCCGCAGGTTTCGAGTCGCCGCTGCGCAGCGGCCGCAGCGTGGTGCTGTTCTGGGCCCAGGATCCGGCAGCACTGAATGGCGCGGTCGAGTCGCTGTTGGGTGCCGATGGCGAGACGCCCCGGATCGCCGGCAGCCTGGCCATCCTGCGCGGCACGAAGGTCGACACCTTGGCCGGCGATCCGACCTATTACGTCAGCGACCTGGATTGGTTCAGCCGCGCCCGGATTTCGCTGTCCGGCAACATGGGCCAGCTGCTGCTGGTCACCGGCCTGGGCACCGCCCTGTTGGCCGGTCTGGTGCTGCGCTTGTTGCAGGCGCAGTTCAGGAAGCGCACTGCGCGATGAGCCTTCTGCACCGTCCAGGCATCGCGATATACCGCAGCGCTTGCGCGCTGGCGATCGGTGCGCTGCTGGGCACCTGCGTGCAGGCCCAGGTGCCGGTCTGCACCGCGGCCGACTGGCCGCTGTGGCGGGATTTCAAGCAGCACTTCGTCAGCACCGACGGCCGGGTGATGTCGGCGCTCACCGCATCGCGCGACAGCTATTCCGAGGCCCAGGCCTATGCGATGTTCTTCGCGCTGGTGGCCGACGACGCGCCGGCCTTCGACCGGCTGTGGCGTTGGAGCCTGCACAACCTGGCTGGCGGTGATCTGGCCCGGCGACTGCCTGCCTGGCACTGGGGCCGCGCCGACGACGGCAGCTGGCGCGTGCTCGACGCCAACTCGGCCTCCGATGCCGACCTGTGGTTCGCCTACGCGCTGCTCGAGGCCGGTCGGCTGTGGCAACGTCCCGACCACCAGCGCGACGGTCGCTTGTTGCTCAAGACCATCGTCGAGCAGGAGGTCGTCGCGCTGCCGGGTCTGGGTGCGATGCTGCTGCCGGGGCCTTATGGCTTCATCCAGCCCGATGGCAGTTGGCGGCTCAACCCCAGTTACCTGCCGATCCCGTTGCTGCGTCGTTTCGCGCTGGAGGACCCGCAGGGGCCCTGGAGCGAAATCACTGCCAGCACCGCCAGAATGATTGCCGCGACCTCGACCAGGGGGCTGGCTGCGGATTGGGTTGGCTACCGCGCAGTCGCCGCCGCCCGACCGGCCTTCACAGCCGACCCGGTGCTGGGCGCGCAAGGCAGCTACGACGCGATCCGGGTCTACCTCTGGGCCGGCATGACCGCTGCCGACGATCCGCTGGCCAAGCCGCTGCGCCGCGCGTTGGCCGGCATGGCCAGGCTGGTGCGCGCCGACGCCGGGCCGCCCGAGAAGATCGACTTGCGCAGCGGGCGTGGCAGCGGCGTCAGCCCCTATGGCTTCTCGGCCGCGATGCTGCCCACGCTGCGCCAGGCCGGCAACGCGGCGGCTGTGGCGCAGCAGGCCGGGCGCGCCCGCGGGCAGCAAGCGGCGTCGATGTTGCCGGCGCAGTTGAGTCATTCGCTGCCCTCTTATTACGACCACGCGCTGAGCCTGTTCGGACTCGGCTGGATCGAAAACCGCTACCAATTCCTGCGCAACGGGCAGGTGCAACTTCAATGGCAAACCCCATGTATTTCCGCAAACACCCACTAGCGTTCGCTGTCCTGCTCGCGCTGGGCTCGCAGCCGGCTCTCGCCCAGACCAGTCCGGCCGCCAAGGCGCTGCTCCAGCAGGGCCAGTACTGGCAGGCCCAGGGCCAACCGGCGCGCGCCGCCGAAGCCTGGAAGAAGCTGCTGCGGCTGCAGCCCGACGAGCCGCGTGCGCTCTACGGCTTGGCGCATGGCGAACTCGTCCAGAAGCGCAGTGCCGGCGCGGCCGAGATCCTGGTCCGCTTGCGCGCGCTGGACGCCCAAGGCCGCTGGGCGACCCTGCTGGCGCAGGACATCACCTTGGGCAGCGGCGATGCGCCCAAGGCGCTGGACCAGGCGAGGTTGCTGCACGAGTCGGGCGACATCGAGAAGTCGGTCGAGCAGTACCAGCGCGCGCTCGGCGGCAGCGAGCCGGTCGGCGATGTTGGACTCGAGTACTACCGTGTCTTCAGCAAGCTGCCGACTGGCTGGAAGGCCGCGCGGGCCGGTTTCGAGCGGCTGGCCAAGGACAACCCCAACGATCCGCAGATCGAACTGCATCTGGCTTTCCACCTGGCCCGCGGCGAGGAGCCGCGCTGGGACACCCGCATCGAGGGCATCCAACGTCTGGGCCGGGTATCGCTAGTTCCCAGCGTCAGCGGCTTTGCCATCGAATGCTGGAAGATGGCGCTGAGCTGGCCGAGCACCAAGCCCGAGATACTGGCGCTGTTCGACACCTACTTGAAGCTCCACCCCGATGACAGCGAGGTGGCCGAACTGCGCGCAGGCGCTGTGAAGAAGCTCGCCACGCTGGCCAA
>CALQBT020000428.1 GCA_943328885.2 Bordetella parapertussis
ATGTCGGCCTGCTCGCAGCGTTGGGGCAGGTGGCCTCCAAGGCGGGCGGGCCCTTTCTTGCGGGCGGTGATCCGGTGCTGGCGACTTCTGAGGCCACCCGCTTGACTGGCTGGCAGGCGCTGCGGCGCAGCGAGGTGGCGCCCTGGATCGGCCTGGCCGCGCCACGCCTTCTGCTGCGGCTGCCCTACGGCAAGCGCAGCGACCCGATCGAGGCGTTCAAGTTCGAGGAGTTCGACGCGAAGCCGGAGCATGAGGAGTTCCTCTGGGGCAATCCGGCACTGGCGCTCGGGCTGCTGATCGGGCGTGCATTCACGGCGCGCGGCTGGGAGTTCGAGCCCGGTGACTTGCGCGAAATCGGCGATCTGCCGGCCTTCTCTGTACAGGTTCATGGGCAAGCCCAGTTGCAGGCCTGTGCGGAGCAATTCTTCGGTGATGAGGCGGCCCAGGCCATGCTTGCGGCCGGTCTGATGCCCCTGGTCAGCCATCGGACGCGCAACGCACTGACAGTGCCTCGGTTTCAATCGGTGGCATCGCCGGCCGGCCCCCTGGCGGGATTCAGCGCGCCCGCCTGATGCCGCGGCGCGAAGCGTTTTACGCCGGCTTCGTTCATGATGATCAAGGCTTTGGCCGCGTTATCCAATCCGGCTTGGCCGCGCAGCCAGTGATCCTGTTGACGCTGCACGACGAGGACAGTCTGCACGCCCTGTGCGGCGAGTTGTGCCGCCTGCAACTTGGCCAGCGACTCGCAGGCGTAGAGATTGCAGGTATCCGAGCGCATGTCCTTGGGTAAGCTGCAACCGCGGGCGGTATGGTTGATGCAGGACCCTGTCTGCGTCTTGTCCGGCAGCAGATCCAGATAAACCGTGAGCAAGCCGTCTGCGGCAAGCTCGGGCTTGAGCGCCGTGACGCGTCGGATGGTTTCGGCGCTCAGGTAAGCATGGTTGGCGCCGCGCGTGCAGCAACCACCACCGCACTGGCCGCACAATAGCGCAGGCAGGCGGGATTCAGCGGCTGGGATGCTGTGGTCAGTGAGTGTTTTGTGCTGCTCAGAGTCGGTGACAATCGCCGCATTGAGGGATGCAGACCCGGATTCATCAGCGCTGGCAGCCAGCGCCTGAGCAATGATTTGAAGCAGATGAGCGCGGTATTGTTGGCCCCGCCCATGCGCCGGTTTGCTTTGGCGCGGCGGGCCTGAAGGCAGCAGCAACTGCAGCACCGATGGTGGTGTCGAGGCTTGAAGCCTCGCGGCCGACCGGGCTGACGGTCTGGCGCGCAGCCAGGCCCAGCCGGCCTCGTTCTCCTGCGCTTCGGCTTGGGCTTGCAGACTTGCGAGCCGAGCAATGGTCAAGCGCTGCGCGGTCTGTCTTGCCTGCAGTTGCAGGTAATGTTTAAAACCTGCTTCACCCATCTCGGCCCGCCGGTGGACCACCATGCGGCAGCCCACCGTCGAGCATGTGGGATAGTCGCCATCCAGTTCGAGTCCAGCGGCCGCCAGGTGCGGTAGAGGCGCAGCACAAACGACGCAGGCTGTTCGACGCAAGGCGTGCGGAGTGGTCGCGGTGGATTGATGGTTTGAAATGTGGGTGTTCATGGCTCACCTGCCGAGGTTTCAATCCATGGCCGCGCCGGTCGGAAAATTGCCAGGGTTCGATGGCCCGCCATGATCCGGGGTCGGGTCACGGTTTTGTCAGAGAGCCCGTGCCGAGACCAGCCAGCCGTCCACCGGTTTGCCGCCTTCGTTGCGCAGCACGACCGGCTGGGTTTGCACATCGGTCATGCCGGCGCCGGACATCGATTGCAAGACATAGCTGGCCGAATGACTGTAACGGCCATGGCCTTGCAAGACATACGCTGGCGAATCAGCTGGGCCCAGCAGCGCTTCGACCGTGAAGACCAGCCAGCCATTGCTTCGCAGCGCCTTGCGCGCCGCATCGGCAAAAGCCTCCAGTCGACCGAAATAACACAGCGTGTCAGCCGATGCGACCAATTCATAGCTGGCCGGTCGGCTGGCCAGAAACGCGACCAGTTCGCCCTGTATCAGTTCGTCATAAATTTGCCGATTCGCCGCCTTGCGCAGCATGCCCTCGGACAGGTCGACACCGATGAGTTGGCGCGCAAATGGCGCCAGCAACAGGCCGCATAGGCCGGTCCCGCAGCCTGCGTCGAGTATGTCCATCGCCTTGGCCGGTGCTCCGGTCAGTCGTTCGACTTCGGCCTGTACAAGGGCTGGAGCCTGATAAGACAAGTCCGCCAGTTTGGAATCGAAACTGCGCGCGAAACCATCGAAGACACTTGTGACATAGGCATCATCTGCCCTCTCGGGCGTTCCTTTCCCAGTGCAGGCGGCAAGGTGGTGGCGGGCATAAGCATCGTCCGGCTCGGCCTTCAACCAGGCCCTCAGCACTTCTTCGGCCTTTTCCTTCAGGTGCATGGCTGTGTAAGCCATCACCAGCAGAGCGCGCAGTGACTTGCTGCGGGGCGCGATCACCAGGCCGTCGTGGCATTGTTGCAAGGCGTCGGATTCGCGACCCATTTTGTAATACAGGTTGGCCAGGTTCTGGCGCCAATCCGGGTTGCCCGGCGCCAGTTCTACCGCTCGACGCAAGAGCTTTTCGGCATCCTCAGGCCTGCCGGTCTTGGCCAACAGCAGGCCCAGGTTGCTCATTGCGTCGAGCCGCCCGCCATCAAGCTCGATCGCTTTGACATACAAGACCTCCGCCTGATCGAAGAGGCCGCGCTCGACGCAAACATTGGCCAGATTGTTGTGGAACATCGCCTCTTCCGGGTTGGCTGCGATGGCCTGCCAGATCAATTCATGTGCGCTGTCGAAATCACCTTGCTGGGCTGTCAGTACCCCCAGCAGGTGCAAGGCATCGGGGTGCAGTGGTGCTTGCTTCAGCAACTCTCGGTACAGCAACTCGGCATCGGCCAGACGACCGGCCTGGTGGGCTTGCATAGCCTGCTGCAGCGCAGCGGTCAAGAGGTCGGAGTCGGTGGAAAGCGGCATGCGAGAGGGGGGCTCAGCCCAGAATTATCTTGACCATCTTGGCCTTGGTGCGGGCGAAAAAACCTTGCTCGGCATGGGTGCCTTTGTTCGAAGAGAGGCCTTCAAGCTGCAAGGGTGAGGCCTGAATCGCCTTGGTGGCGATCTTGAGCAAGGGGGCCATCTGGTTCTTTTTCATGGCCTCGAGGCTGTCCATCCAACCTGGCAGGCCAATATCGGCAATAAACATATTGCTCACTTGCGAACTGTCGCTGCAGGTCAGCAAGTAGCAGCCAAGG
>CALQBT020000429.1 GCA_943328885.2 Bordetella parapertussis
ACCCGCAGCCGGGCCCCGTTCCCTCCCATGCTGAGACTGGCCTTGGGGCTCGAGGGTTGATGGCGTCATCATTTAACGCGCAAAGAGCCTGGTACGGGGCTTCTGCGCTGCCTGTCCGGTAGTTAGAGCAGCTTGTCGATAACGGCATATGGACCCAAGCCGATAGCCGCGCAGAAGCGAACAGACTTGGGTTAAGGGTCTGCTGCGTGCTCGTCACGCGCCAGAGTTCATGGCCCTCACGGCGCCGGCGGCTTGCCGACGGCGCCCTGGCCCAAGGCGCCGCTCTCGGCCGCTTGGCGAAGCTGCTCCGGACTGAAATTCAGCAAGCGTTTGAGAACCTCGATCGTCTGCGCACCCAGCAGCGGCGCAGCCACCGGATCGGCCAGCGGCGTGCCTGAAAAATGCACCGGCAGACCAACGTTGGGAATCGAACCCAGCGTCGGATGGGGAATCGCGCTGAGCAGGCCAAGCTGCTGAAGCGCTGGCGCGTTCATCGCCTCCTCCACCGTGCGGATGGCGCCCGCAGGAACACCTGACGCGTGCATCCGCTCCAGCCACATCGCGCGCTCTCCTTGCTTGAGTTTGTCGGCGACCAAGGCCATCAAGGCCTTCTGGTTGTCGCGGCGCTTCTGGCTGTCCGCATAGTCGGGGTCATCGGCCAGGTGCGAATCCTGCAGCACATCACGCGCCAATCTCTGAAAGGTCCTGTCGTTGGCACAAGCCAAGTAGATGGCGCCGTCCTTTGTCTCGAAAGCGCCCACAGGGCAGGCCGTGGTCTGCGTGTTGCCGAATCGAGTCGGACCAACGCCGGTGGCCAGATAGGACAGCGAGAAATTGCCCAGCATGTTGACCGCAGTCTCGATCATCGTGGTCTCGATGAGCTGACCTTTGCCGGTGCGGTGCCGAGCGGCCAGCGCCGCCAAAATGGCATTGGCCGACATCATGGCCGTGGAGATGTCCATCACTGACGGGCCGGCCCTAAAACCAGGCTGCTGCGGATCGCCGTTCATGGAGATGAAACCGCTCTCGGCCTGGACGATAGGATCAAACCCGCTGCGGCCAGCGTAAGGCCCGCTGCGCCCGTAGGCGGAAATCGAGCAGTAGATGAGATCGGGTTTTCGCTTGGAGACGGTCGCGTAGTCCAAACCCAGACGGGCCATCACGCCGGTGGAAAAATTCTCGACCACGATGTCAGCCTGGTCGACCAGCGCGAGGGCGATCTCCCGGCCGGCAGGCGTCTTCAGATCGAGCGCCACGCTCTGCTTGTTGCGGTTGACCCAGAGGTAGGGAACGCTTTCACCCTCGATCATCGGCGGATAGTTTCGAAAACCATCGCCCTCGCCTGCACTCTCGATCTTGATGACCTCGGCACCGAAGTCCGCGAGGATCATCGTCGCGTAAGGACCTGCGATGAAGTGTGAGAAGTCCAGCACGCGCAGCTTCGTCAGAGGGGTCTCTTGGTCAGCGGGGCGCGGCTTGAAGGCGGGAAGCGTTGGTTTCATTTCATGG
Organism: Bordetella parapertussis; assembly: GCA_943328885.2. GTDB lineage: Bacteria > Pseudomonadota > Gammaproteobacteria > Burkholderiales > Burkholderiaceae_C > Pseudaquabacterium > Pseudaquabacterium parapertussis_A. Next base: position 1,510 of record CALQBT020000429.1, read on the forward strand.
TTCCTGGTAGCCAAAGTACCAACTGAGGCCAGATGGTCAAAACAGCGAGCGCGATCATGTGCGCAAACACATGGGGCCAGACACCTGCGAATATCTCCTGTGCCGGTTTGCCAGTCACCCGGGCAATCACGAAGACGTTGAGGCCCACCGGCGGCGTCAGCATGCCGACTTCGCCCAGCACCACGACGACGATGCCGAACCAGACGGGGTCATACCCCATCGATTTCACCAGCGGCAGGACCACAGGAATCGTCAACACCAGCATCGCGGCAAGATCCAGGAAGCAGCCAAGTACCAGGTACAGCGCGTACAGGATGATGAGGATGCCCCATCCGGGAACGCCCGCGCCCTTGATCCAGCCCAGCAGCGACTCGGTCACTTGCGTCATCACGAGGAAGTACGCCAGCACATGCGCGCACATCACGATCATCAGGATCATGCAAGTGGTGCTTGCTGCGCGATAGGCCGCCTTCATCACCGTGGCACGGCTCACGCGGCGCATGACCGCAGCGATGATCAGCGCGCCAAAAGCGCCCAGCGCGGACGCCTCGGTCGGGGTGCAAACGCCCGTGTAGATGAAGCCGACGACAGCGAGGAACAGGCCTGTCATCGGTGCCGCGACTTTCAGCGACTGCCACTTCTCGCCCCAGCTATGCTCCTTGACCGGCGGCGCTGCGTTCGGGTTGATGCGCACCAACACCATGATGGTCAGGATGATCGTCGCCGCAACCAAGACACTGGGAATGACAGCGCCGATGAACAGCTTGCCGATGTTGACGTCGGCGATCAGACCATACAGCACCAGCGCCACGCTGGGAGGAATCAACATGCCCAGCGTGCCGGAGATCGCCACCACGCCATACGCAAGCCTGGGCTCGTAGTGGGCGCGGATCATCGCGGGAATTGAGGTCGAGGAGAGCGTTGCGGCTGCCGCAGTGCTCGAGTGGCAAATCGCTGCAAAACCGGCGCCAGCCAACGCAGTGGCGATGGCCAAGCCGCCGCGGGCCCGGCCAACCCAGGCCGCGGCCGCCGTGAAGATGCCCTCGGCGACGCCGCTCATGATCACAAATTCCGCCATCAGGAGGAACAGCGGCACCGTGACGAATTCGTAGTTCGATACCGACGACAGCGGTGCGGTTTCGAGCACACCCATCAGCGCAGAAGGGCCTGCCACAGCGGCAATGCCAGCCGCCGCGACCACGAGGATCGCAAACGCGATCGGGATGCGCAGCAGCATCAGCAGCCCGAGCGCACCCACGGCCAAGGGCACAGCATATGAGCCCATCACTTGACGTCCGCTGCCGTGACGGCCACTGCCACAGGGTCCGAAGACTGGAAGACGGACGCATCAAAGCCCTTGTGCACACAGTGGCAGCACCGCAAGACAATGCGCACCACCAGCAATCCGAGGCCAAGCGCAACCACGCCCTTCTCGATCCAGACCGGCCACTCGTAAAGGCCTGGGTGGACCTCGTGCTTGGCCATGCTCACGACCATCGATTCGAAGGCCACCCAAGAGCTCAGCGCCAGCGCGACACCGACGATGACCCAGGCCAGCGCCTGAAGAGCCGCCCAGGCCTGTGGTGGCAACACCCGCACATCGAGGTCGAGCTCGATGTGCGAGCCGGCGCGCAGCACCTCCGAGGCCATGAAGTACAGGATCAGGTTGATGACGTAGATCGACACCAGGTCGTACTCCCAGGGCAGCGGCTTGCCAAATACATAGCGACCAAACACGTCGCACACGATCATGGCCATCGTGGCAAGC
>CALQBT020000430.1 GCA_943328885.2 Bordetella parapertussis
ACCGGCCCGCATCGCCTCGGCAGCCAGACTGCGCATCTGCGCGATGTCGTCCGGCGTGGCCGCCTCTAGCCGCGCCGCGCGTTCACCCATCACATAGACCCGCAGCGCGCCGTGCGGCAGTTGGGCGCAGACATCGATGTCGTGCGGCCGCCGCTCGACCGCGTCGAGATAGTCGGCAAAGCTCTCCCAACCCCATGCCAGGCCTTCGTGCAGCGCCGCGCCGGGGATGTCCTCGACCCCTTCCATCAGTTCGATCAGGCGTTCGTGGTCGCGTGTGCGGACCGGCGCAAAACCGACGCCGCAGTTGCCCATCACCGCGGTGGTCACGCCATGCCAGCTCGAGGGCGCAAGCTGCGAATCCCACATCACCTGCCCGTCGTAATGGGTGTGGATGTCGACGAAACCCGGTGTTACGAGCAGGCCGCGGGCATCGATCTCTCGCTTGCCGCTGCCCGCCAGCTTGCCGACCTCGACGATCCGGCCGTCGCGCACCGCGACATCGGCGCTTCTGAGCTCGCTACCCAGGCCGTCGGCGACCTCGCCACCGCGGATGACCAAATCAAAGCTGGATGTCATGTCTGAACCCCTGGCAAAGTGAAATAGTTTCGAGCTTGGCGCCGGCGCCCACGTTCGTGGCGCTGTGTCTATCCATCCCAGCACGGCATCGTGCAAATCCGTTGGTTTAACGGCTCAGAAGGCGCAGTGGTCCGATCATGCACGAGCTTGAACCAGATTTCTCGAAAGCCGCGCGGTGCTGAACCCGTAGTTTCCCCAATGGCCCGGCTTGCCAAATGCGGGGCCATGCACTGAAGAGGGTTCGAGCCTGGCTGGCCAGTGGCGCCACGCTCTTGCTGCTGGCGCCCTGATCGCCGTGGGCTTGGTGCCGTGTAGCATGCGCGTGCCGGCGCAGCGATGCGTCTGTGGTCGATCAAGCTGAAGCCGCCCAGGCTGCAGTTGGCCGGCTGGCCGGCTGGCCGGCTGGTCGGCAAAAGCTATGGGCTGACGTGGTGCCAGTCTCGGCGCTGTCCTTGGTGGCGGGCTTAGCGAGAGCGTCGCGACGCGACCGCATCGCTCAAGACCTGCAGCACGGTCAGAGAGTCGTCCCAGCCTATGCAGGCATCGGTGATGCTTTGGCCATAGGTCAGCTTGGCCGGGTCGTCTTTGCCGGCGCTGAACTTCTGCGCGCCTGCGATCAGGTGGCTCTCGACCATCACGCCGATGATGTGGCGTTGGCCGGCGGCCAGTTGCGTGCCAATGTCGCGCGCGACATCGATTTGGCGCTGGTGCTGCTTGCTGCTGTTGGCGTGGCTGCAGTCGATCATCAGCTGCGGCGCCAGCTTGGCCGCGACCAGTTCCTGGCAAGCGGCATCGACGCTCTGGGCGTCGTAGTTCGGCGCCTTGCCGCCTCGCAGGATCACATGGCAGTCCTTGTTGCCTTTGGTCTGGACGATCGCGACCTGGCCGTTCTTGTGCACCGACAGGAAGTGGTGCGGCCGTGACGCGGCCTGGATGGCATCGGTGGCGATCTTGAGGTTGCCATCGGTGCCGTTCTTGAAGCCTATCGGCGCCGACAGGCCCGAGGCGAGCTCGCGGTGCACCTGCGACTCGGTGGTTCGCGCGCCGATGGCGCCCCAGCTGATCAGGTCGCCAATGTACTGCGGGCTGATCACATCGAGGAATTCGACGCCGGCCGGCACGCCGAGTCGGTTGATGTCGACGAGCAGTTGGCGCGCGATGCGCAGGCCTTCGTGGATGCGGTAGCTCTCATCGAGATAGGGGTCGTTGATCAAACCCTTCCAGCCGACCGTGGTACGCGGTTTTTCGAAATAGACCCGCATCACGATCTCCAGCGTGTCCGCGTACTGCGTGCGCTGGGTCTTGAGCTGGCGGGCGTAGTCCAGCGCTGCGGCCGGGTCGTGGATCGAGCAGGGCCCGATCACCACCAGCAGCCGGTCGTCCTTGCCGTCGAGGATGCGGCGAACGCTGCGCCGGGTGTTGCCGACCAGCTTTTCGATCGGCGTGCCGGCAATCGGGAAGAAGCGGATCAGGTGCTCGGGCGGCGGCAGCGGGGTGACGTCCTGGATCCGCTGGTCGTCGGTCTCGCTGGTCTTCTCGCTCAGCGAGTAGCCGTGCAGGGACTCGCTGCTGTCGGCATGGGTGGACTTCGGAGCCATGGTTTGTTCCTGCTGCGGTGAAGAAGGGTTCGGTGGGGCAAAAAAAAACCGCCGGGCTTGCCGGCGGTTGGTTTGTTCGGGTCGCTGTTTTTACGCGCGATCGCCTCTCAAGCCGCCGGTCAGGGGCGAGAACCGAAAATACGAAAATCGTGGGCTGCGCATGGCGACGAATGTAGCATGGACTGCCGGGCGCCGAGATCAGGCCGTGCCGCCGACGGTCAAGCCGTCGATGCGCAGCGTCGGCTGGCCGACGCCGACCGGCACGCTCTGGCCCTCTTTGCCGCAGACGCCGACGCCCGAGTCGAGCGCCAAGTCGTTGCCGATCATCTTGACGCGGGTCAGCGCGTCCGGGCCGTTGCCGATGATCGTCGCGCCCTTGACCGGGTACAGGATCTTGCCATTCTCGACCCAGTAGGCCTCGCTGGCCGAGAAGACGAACTTGCCGCTGGTGATGTCAACCTGGCCGCCGCCAAAGTTGGTCGCGTACAGCCCGCGCTTGATCGACCCAACGATTTCATCCTTGGTCTTGTCGCCGTTGAGCATGTAGGTGTTGGTCATTCGCGGCATCGGGACATGGGCATAGCTCTCGCGTCGACCGTTGCCAGTGGGCTTGACGCCCATCAGCCTGGCATTCATCGAGTCCTGGATGTAGCCCTTCAGGATGCCGTCCTCGATCAGCACGTTGCGCTGCGACGCGCAGCCTTCGTCGTCGACATTGAGCGAGCCACGTCGGTCGGGCAAGGTGCCGTCATCGAGCACGGTCACGCCTTTGGCCGCCACGCGTTGGCCGATGCGCCCGGCGAACGCCGACGAACCCTTGCGGTTGAAATCGCCCTCCAGGCCGTGGCCGATGGCCTCGTGCAACAGCACGCCGGGCCAGCCCGGGCCCAGCACGACGGTCATCACGCCGGCCGGTGCGGGGCGGCTCTCCAGGTTGGTCAGCGCCGCGTGGACGGCTTGCTCCACGTAGCTGGCGATCATCTCGTCGGTGAAGTAGGCCAGGCCGAAGCGGCCGCCGCCGCCGCCCGAGCCCACCTCGCGGCGGCCGTTGCTCTCGGCGCTCACGGTGATGGACAGGCGCACCAGCGGCCGCACGTCG
>CALQBT020000431.1 GCA_943328885.2 Bordetella parapertussis
GATGTTCTGCAACTTCGACGGCACCGTCATCGCCCAGGGCGGCGGCCGCGTCGACGAAATCATCAGCGCCGAGCTGCGGCCCGACCTGGTGCGCGAGGCGCGCGCTGGCTGGGGCGTCGAGAACAACCCCTACCAGCTCGGCCACCGCGGCTATGTGGCGGTGGCCGGCGGCGCGATGGACTGCCCCTACACCTTCATGCGCGACATGGTGGCCGGCACGCTGCGCTGGCCCTGGGAGGACCAGGTGCAGGTGACCGACGGCAGTCCTTGCGGTTTCGCGTCACCCAGCCGGGTCTATGTCGGTGCCGAGCCCAACCCGGTGGTGCCCGATCCGGTGGCGCCTGACACCAGCCCCGCGATGAAGAGAGTTGAATGACCATGGCGACGATCGCTTCCGTCCCCTACGCCTGGCCTTATGACGGCCAACTCACGCCGGCCAACACGGCGCTGTTGATCATCGACATGCAGACCGATTTCTGCGGCCTTGGCGGCTATGTCGACAAGATGGGCTACGACCTGTCGATGACGCGCGCGCCGATCGCGCCGCTTCAACGCCTGCTGGCCGAAGCCCGCCGTGTCGGCCTGCATGTGATCCACACCCGCGAAGGCCATCGGCCCGATCTGTCGGACCTGCCGGCCAACAAGCGCTGGCGCTCGCGGCAGATCGGTGAGGCCGGGGTCGGCATCGGCGATGTCGGTCCCTGTGGCCGCATCCTGGTGCGCGGCGAGCCCGGCTGGGACATCATCCCCGAGCTCTACCCCATCGCCGGCGAGCCCATCATCGACAAGCCCGGCAAGGGCAGTTTCTACGCCACTGACTTGGACTTGCTGTTGCGCACCCTGGGCGTGCGCAACCTGATCCTGACGGGCATCACGACAGATGTTTGCGTTCACACAACGATGCGTGACGCCAACGACCGCGGCTACGAATGCGTGCTGCTCGCCGATTGCACCGGTGCCACCGATGCCGGCAACCATGCTGCGGCGCTGAAGATGATCCAGATGCAGGGCGGTGTGTTTGGCGCGGTGGCCGACTCGGCGACGCTGATCGCGGCGCTGGCCCTGCTCTGACCGGCCCTATGCACGCGCTCGGCCTCGAAACCGTCCAGCTGACCAAGCGCTTCGGCGCGTTCACCGCGCTCGACAGCGTGTCGCTGAGCGTGCGGCCCGGCACGGTGCACGCGCTGCTGGGCGAGAACGGCGCCGGCAAGAGCACCTTCGTCAAATGCGTGGTCGGCTACTACCGGCCCGAGGACGGCGCGGTGCTGGTCGATGGCCGCGAATGCGACATCGACTCGCCCACCGTCGCGCGTGATCTGGGCATCGGCATGGTGTATCAGCACTTCACCGTCGTCCCGGGCATGACGGTGGCCGAGAACCTGCTGCTGGCGCGCGGCCGGATACCGGCGGTGATCGACTGGCCGGCGGCGCGCGCCGAGTTGTCGGCTTTTCTGGCGACGGCGCCGTTCCAGCTCGACCTCGACGCCACGCCGCTGGACCTGTCGGCCGGCGAGAAGCAGAAGCTCGAGATCCTCAAGCAACTGTTCCTCAAGCCCCGGCTGTTGATCCTCGACGAGCCGACCTCGGTGCTGACACCGCAAGAGGCCGACGAGGTGCTGGGCGCGCTGCGCGAGCGGGCCCATGCGGGGGACTGCTCGGTGATCCTGATCACCCACAAGTTCCGCGAGGTGCTGGCGTTTGCCGACGATGTGTCGGTGCTGCGGCGCGGCGCGTTGGTCGAGAGCCTGGCGGTGGCCGCCACCACGCCGCAGCACCTGGCGCAGGCGATGGTGGGCGAGGGCCGCTCGGTGGCGCTGCCGCTGACCCGCCAGCTTCGTGACCCCGGCGCGGTGCAACTGTCGGTGGCCGGCCTGCAGGTGATGGGCGACCGCGGCGAGCTGGCGGTGCAAGGCCTGGATCTGGCGGTGCGGGCCGGCGAGATCGTCGGCGTTGCCGGCGTCTCTGGCAACGGCCAGCGCGAGCTGATGCAGGCGCTGACCGGCCAGCGCCGGCGCGCGGCCGGCAGCGTGCGGGTGGCCGGTCAGCCCTATGCCGCCACCCGGCGCCAGAACCGCGAGCTGAAGGTGCGCGCGCTGCCCGAGGAGCCGCTGCTCAACGCCTGCGTCGCCGAGCTCAGCGTGGCCCAGAACATGGCGCTGCGCGAGTTCGACGAGGCGCCGTTCGCCAGCGCGGCAATCACCGGTGGCTGGGTGCGCTGGGGCCGGCTGCGCCAGCGCGCGCGGCGCTGGATTGCCGAATACGGCGTCAAGACCCAGGGCGAGCGGGCGCCGATGCGCAGCCTGTCGGGGGGCAACGTGCAACGCGCCGTGCTGGCGCGCGAGCTGGCCGGCGATGCCGCGCTGCTGCTGGTCAGCAACCCGGTGTTCGGGCTGGACTTTGCCGCGGTGGCCGAGATCCACGACCGCTTGATGGCTGCGCGCAACCGGGGTGCGGCGGTGCTGCTGGTCAGCGAAGACCTGGACGAGCTGCTGCTGCTGGCCGACCGCATCGTCGTGATGAGCGAAGGTCGGGTCGTCTTCGATGTACCCGCCGGGCAGGCCGACCGGCGCGAGCTCGGTGCGTTCATGGGCGGTAAGGCGCCGAGCCACGTTGTCATGCCGGCGATGATCACGGCCGAAGACAGCGCCGTTGCGCGGGGGGCCCGGGCCCCTGTTTTGGTAGTTCCTGCATGATGCCGGCTGGAATCCCGCTTCATGGCGGCTGCCTGCCATGCCCGTTGACGCCTTGCTGCCGAACCTTTATCCCATGACCTCTTCCCCGCTGACCCTGGCCGATTGGCGCGCTGCGTACGCCGCCGGCGCCCAAGCCACCGACCTGCTGGCCCCGCTGCTGGCCAGCCTGCACGGCGAGGCTGGCGCCGCCGACTCGGCCTGGATTCACCGCTGCACCCCGGCATTCATCGCATCACAGCTCGAACAGCTGGCCGGGCGCGACCGCGCCACGCTGCCGCTCTACGGCGTGCCCTTCGCGGTCAAGGACAACATCGATGTCGCCGGCCTGCCCACCCCTGCCGCCTGTCCGGCGTTCGCCCATGTCGCCGCGCACAGCGCGACGGTGGTGCAACGTCTGATGGCCGCCGGCGCGGTGCTGGTCGGCAAGACCAACCTGGACCAGTTCGCCACCGGGCTGGTGGGCACCCGCTCGCCTTACGGCGAGGTGCCCAACAGCTTCGATGGCCAGTACGTCAGCGGCGGCAGCAGCTCGGGCTCGGCCTCGGTGGTCGCGCGCGGGCTGGTCGCGTTCGCGCTCGGC
>CALQBT020000432.1 GCA_943328885.2 Bordetella parapertussis
GGCAAACCCTCGGACCCAGCCGGACCCAGCCGACTCCAGCGGCCCCGATTGCCGGGTTGCTTGAACGGTCGCGGTTGGGCCGCGTCAGGCCGCTTGCAGCGCCTGGCCTTCGAAGAACAGCACATGGTGCTTCGGCAGCGTGGCCAGCAGGGCGTTGCGCTGGGCATCGTTGACGCCATCGTGTTGGCGCCGACCGAAAACTGAGCCTGAACAGTAAAGCGCCACATTTTCGTCAAAGCGACTTTGTCGATGCGAAGGCTCAGGTTTTCGTCAACTATGCATGGTGCTTGTGATCCTCTCCACTCCGACACTTGCACGTCTGCGGGTGGATTTCCTGTCCGCGCCCAAGGGTGCAACGAGAGTAGGCGATGATGCAAAACGGTAGGAAAGGCTTGGCGGCGCTGCTTGGCGTGATGGCTTTGGCATGGGCTGCACAAGCGACGCCGGTGCTGGGACAGGGCCGTTGGGAAACAACGCTGCAGGGCCGCGACCTGGACGGCAACATGGCCAACGGATTCGAAGCCTTCTACGACACCGCGCTGGAGATCAGCTGGCTGCGGTCGGTCAATAGCAACCCCAACTCCCCCGATTCGGGCTTCCTAAGCTGGGCGCAGGCCAACGCCTGGGCCCAGCTCTCGCGTTATGGGATTAGCGGATGGAGGCTTCCCACCCTGACCGACGCAGGCAACAATGGCTGCCCAACATGGGACTATCGCGGGACCGAATGCGGCTACAACGTCACGACAACCGATAGCGAAATGGCACACTGGTTCTACGACACCTTAGGCAACAAAGCCCAGTTTGATACCGCAGGTTCACCACAAGGCGCGTATGGGCTGACGAACACCGCCGATTTCCATCTTTCCAACCCGGCTTACGCGCAAGGGGATTACTGGATCGGTGTGCTGGCCCCCAACGATTACGCCTTCTACTTCAATGCGCAGACAGGCAGGCAGTTCACCGTCGATCAGGGCCTCAACGGAACCTCCACCCATGCATTCGCGATGGCGGTACACGATGGCGACGTCGGGTCGATCCCGGTGCCACCGGCCAACCAGGTACCGGAGCCACAGACGCTGGCGTTGACGGTCGCCGGGATGGCGATCTTGCGGCGCAGGATGAAAACCGAGCGCGCTAAAAGGTTGTGCCGCTACATTTCCCGCCCGTCACTGGCCAACGAACTCGTACAGACCAGCGCCGCCGGGCAGGCGGAGCCGCGGAAGCTGCAAAGGCAACCAAGCTGGCTGAGTCCTTGAGCCCCGATGAACCGGGCTTCGTTAGCCTGGTTTCAGTGATCGAACTTGTTTGGGTTTTGTCGTCGTGCCGGTGGAGCTCCGGACGAGCGGTCGGCTCCTCAGACTGATGGCTGCCGGACGGGGCGGGGCGGGGCGGGCTAGGCCCGCAACCGACCCCCTGTTGTCGCTCGGTCTGGGCGCCCGTCTGACTGCGATGCAGCGTGAGCCGACCGGTGATCTGGCACCAGGCTTGTGCATCGCGCCAGACTGGCACGGCGGACGGCGCGCCACCGCACCAGGACCGGCATCGCGGTGCGCCATCCCAGCGCATGCCGAAGCGCAGCAATCGCCGTGCCAGCCCCGCCAAGCCTCGCGCCAAGCCTGACCGCTGTCGCAGCGCGAACCCGATCCTGAACGGCAGCGGGCCGCCTCAAGGCGGCCCGCGAGGGCAGGTGGCCGGCATGAACCGGCCCTGCGCGCAGTGTTCAGCGCTTCAGCGTATCGCCACCGGGTTGATCATCGACTGCACCGCGCCCTGGTACTTGTTCTGACCCAGCACAAACATGAACTCCCAGGCCTTGTCCTTGGCCAGCTCGGCGGTGTTGATGTTCTCGAGAATGTAGGTGCCGCCCATCGGCAGCAGGATCTGGTGCACCTCGAACACTCCGGCGCCCGGCTCGAACGGGATGGCCTCGACTGCCCAGGTGTCGGCGCCGACGGCCGCCACGTTCTTGGACACCAGATAGCGTGCGCCGTCGCGGCCGAGGCCAGGTTCGACCGAACCGAAGCGCTTGGGATCGCTGTCGATGATGCTCAGCCAGCCGGTGTGGAAGATCACCACGTCGCCCTGGCGGATCTCGACGCCCTGCTTCTTGGCCACGGCCTCGATCTCGGCCGTGTTGAAGGCGGTGCCCTCCTTGACGATGTCGACGCCGTAATACGCCGCCATGTCCAGCAACACGCCGCGCGCGACAAAGGGAGGGATCTTTTCGACGCCCAGCTTCTTCAGGCCGGCGATGTTGGCAAAGTCCTGCCATTTGTTGCCGTTGTAGTAACGCTCGCCGACGCCGATGTGGCCCAGGCCGTCGAGCTGCGTGCCGATGCCGTTCCAGCAGTTCAGGATGTCGTCGTTGTAGGTGGTCTTGGTCGGCCCCAGACCTTCGGAGCCACCTTGCTGGCCAGGTTGCACGATGTAGAGCGAGCAGGTGCGTGGCGGGTAGGCCGGGGTCGTGGTGTTGACGGTGATGCCCAGCGAATAGGTCTTGCCGGTCTTGACCAGCTTGGCGGCCGCCAGCGCCAGGGCAGGTGTCAGGTAGTTGGCGGCGCCGATCTCGTCGGCGGCGCCGAACTTGCTCGGATACCAGGGCTGCTGGGCGGCAGCCGACAGACTCCAGGCGACGGTGACGGCGCCGATCAGGGCTTTGCGGAAGTGCTTCATTCGGTTCTCCTCGTTGATAGACACAGGTTCCCTTCGACAGTCCACGCGCTGCTTTGGCGCGTGGATCACTGGCTAGGCAAGTGCTCGGCGTTCAGCAGGACAGGGCTCTCAGCCCGGGACAGCGTCGGCGGCGGTACGCCGCCCGTCTCGCACCAAGCGTCTCATCAGTGTGCCGTTGCATGGCCAGAGTACAAGCGCTTCCCGTCAAGTTCTCTTCATCAAAAGCTGAACTTGTGCACCGCTTGCTCTTGCAGGACACCCTGCCTCGTGCATCGATGGCCGCATGGCGCGTCAAGGCGTCGACGCGTCGGGGGTCAAGAATGACGCAGCCGACAAGTGCGGCTGCTTGATTGTTGCAGCGACAAAAGCAGCGGATTCTGTGCGGAATATATTTTTTTGACTGAGCGTCCGACTGGTTCGGCCTGTGTGGCAAATATGGGCATAATGGATCAATAAAATAATAGAGTTGCAACCTCCAAGGAGTTTGGACATGTCATTGTCTTGGCTGGGTTTGACCGAACTCAGGACCCTCCTCGATGAGGGCAAGTTGTCTTCACTTGAATTGACGCAGTATTCGCTGCAGCGCA
>CALQBT020000433.1 GCA_943328885.2 Bordetella parapertussis
GGCGCGATGGGTGCGCAGCGCTTCCTCGGCGACCTGGAACACGCCGATGCCGCCAACTTGGCTGGCCGTGCCGCGGAAATACTTCTGCACGAAACCCTTCTCCAGCCCGATGGCCTCGAACAGCTGCGAACCACAGTAGGACATGTAGGTCGACACGCCCATCTTGGACATGATCTTTGACAAGCCCTTGCCGATCGCCTTGACGTAGTTGTAGATCGCTTTTTCGGCCGACAAGTCGCCCGGCAGTTCGGCGTGCAATGCCGCCAAGGTCTCCATCGCCAGGTAGGGATGGACGGCCTCGGCGCCATAGCCGGCGAGCACCGCGAAGTGGTGCACCTCGCGCGCCGAACCGGTCTCGACCACCAGCCCAGCGGTGGTGCGCAGTCCCTCGCGCACCAGGTGGTGGTGGATGGCCGAGAGCGCCAGCAGCGCGGGAATCGCCACCTGCTCGCGGCCCATCGCCCGGTCGGTGATGATCAGGATGTTGTGGCCACCCTGGATCGCGTCGACCGCCTGGGCGCATAGCGAGGCGAGCTTGGCCTCGACGCCCTGCTGGCCCCAGGCCAGCGGGTAGGTGATGTCGAGCTCGAAGGTCTTGAACTTGCCATGGGTGTGGGCTTCGATGCCACGCAGCCGCGCCATGTCTTCGAAGTCCAGCACCGGCTGCGTCACCTCGAGCCGCATCGGCGGGTTCACCGCGTTGATGTCGAGCAGGTTGGGCTTGGGGCCGATGAAGCTGTTCAAGCTCATCACAATGGCCTCGCGGATCGGGTCGATCGGCGGGTTGGTGACCTGGGCGAACAGCTGCTTGAAATAGTTGAACAGCGGCTTGTTCTTGTCCGACAGCACCGCCAACGGCGAGTCGTTGCCCATCGAGCCTATCGCCTCCTCGCCGGCGCTGGCCATCGGCGCGAGCAGGAACTTGATGTCCTCCTGAGTGGTGCCGAAAGCCTGCTGGCGGTCGAGCAGGGCTTCGCTGAAGGTCGGCGGTGCCGCCTGCGAGTCCACCGGAATCGAATCGAGCCGGATCCGGACATTCTCGATCCACTGCCGGTAAGGCTTGGCGAACGCGAACTGGTTCTTCAGCTCTTCGTCGTCGATGATCCGGCCCTGCTCCAGATCGATCAGGAACATCTTGCCCGGCTGCAGACGCCACTTCTTGACGATCTTGCGCTCGGCGAAAGGCAGCACGCCGGATTCTGACGCCAGCACCACCAGGTCATCGTCGGTGACGATGTAGCGCGCCGGGCGCAAGCCGTTGCGGTCCAATGTCGCGCCGATCTGCTTGCCATCGGTGAAGACCATCGCCGCCGGCCCGTCCCAGGGCTCGAGCATCGCGGCGTGGTACTCGTAGAACGCGCGCCGCCGCACATCCATCATCTCGTGCTGTTCCCAGGCTTCCGGAATCATCATCATCGCGGCCTGGGCCAGCGGGTAGCCGCTCATCGTCAGCAACTCGAGCGCGTTGTCGAAAGTGGCGGTATCGGACTGACCCTCGAAGCTGATCGGGTAGAGCTTTTTCAGGTCATCGCCCAGCACCGGGCTCTTCATCACGCCTTCGCGGGCGCGCATCCAGTTGAAATTTCCCTTGACGGTGTTGATCTCACCGTTGTGCGCGACCATCCGGTACGGGTGGGCCAGCGGCCATTCGGGGAACGTGTTGGTCGAGAAGCGCTGGTGCACCAGTGCCAGCGCCGACGTGACGCGAGGATCTTGCAGGTCTTTGTAGTACTTGCCGACCTGATCGGCCAGCAGCAAGCCCTTGTAGATCACGGTGCGGCAGCTCATGCTTGGCACGTAGTACTCGCGGCTGTGGGTGAGCTGCAGCTTCTGGATCGCGGCTGACGCGGTCTTGCGGATCACGTAGAGCTTGCGCTCGAGCGCATCGGGCACGATCACGTCGGCGCCGCGGCCGATGAAGATCTGCCGGATCACCGGCTCTTTGTCACGCACGGCCGGACTCATCGGCATCTCGCGGTTGACCGGCACATCACGCCAGCCCAGCAGCACCTGGCCCTCGGCCTTGACCGCGCGCGCCAGTTCATGCTCGCAGGCCAGGCGCGAGGCATGCTCCTTGGGCAGAAAGATCATCCCCACGCCGTACTCACCCGGCGGCGGTAGCGCCACGCCCAGGGCCGCCATCTCGGCGCGGTAGAACTCGTCGGGCAACTGGATCAGGATGCCGGCACCGTCGCCCATCAGCTTGTCAGCCCCCACCGCACCCCGGTGGTCGAGGTTCTCGAGGATCTTCAAGCCCTGCTCGACGATCGAGTGCGTGCGCTGACCCTTGATGTGCGCGACGAAGCCGACGCCGCAGGCGTCTTTCTCGTGGGCCGGGTCGTAAAGTCCGTGCTCGGCCAAGGACTGGATTTCAGCGCGGGACGCGGGCGCGACCGCGCCGGAGGTTGTCGAACTCATCGCACTGTCCTTCACATTTCGGGGGAAAGGGAATTTACTGCAGCGCAGCAATCAATTCAAGAGAATTTAAACAGGGTCAGACCCTATTTAAGACACAATATAGCCAAACATGACTTAAAAATGGGGACATACAAAAAAGCCGTCCAATCAGCCCAGCAAGTCTCGTGCCGGACAGCTCTCAGGCGCCCGTCGGCAGGTCTATCGGCTGCGCTCTGGGTCTACCCCTGGGTCGCGGCTGTACCGGACGTGCCGCCTGCTGCGCCAGACGGGCCAGAAAATCCAGATCGCCCAGCGCCCAATTCTTGCGGCCGGCTGCGGCGATCGCCGCAGCTCGCGGCGCGGCCAGACCTTCATCGAGCAGCCGGCGGTAGGCGGCTTCGCGCTCGAAAGGCGTGTTGCCCAGCAGCCACCACGCGCTGCATTCGGTGATCAAGCCGTCGCGCAGCAAGCCCAGGTGGTGGCGCGCGCTGGACCAGGCAAGGTCTGACGCCACCGCTGCTTGACCGGTGCGCACCGGGTGGTGGTCAATGAACAGCATCGTGTCCAACAACAGGGCACCGGGCTGCACCACTGTGGCGCGGAAACGCCCGGCCCACAACATGCCCTGCCGGCCATGGCGACGGTTGAAGCCGGCACCGTAGCGCCGGCCCAGCCCCTGCATCAAGCGTCCCAAGCCTTCGGCAGCGACGGGCGTGAGCAGCAGGTGGACATGGTCATCGAGCAGCACATAGCCGTGCACCCACACGCGCTGCTGAAGCGCCGACTCGCGCAGCGCTGCCAGGAACTCACGCCGGTCCTCGTCGTCGGTGAACACGGGCTGGCCGCTATGGCCGTAAAGCGA
>CALQBT020000434.1 GCA_943328885.2 Bordetella parapertussis
GAAGTGCGATTCCCCGGGTCGCTGTGTCACCGTCAGCGGAGTCCGCAGTCCGCCGGTGCGGATCGACTCCTTGATGTCGTCGAACTTGACGTTCGCCGATCGGCGCGGGTTGTTCTCGTAGGGCCGGATGTCGTCGACAGTCAGCTCGATCTGGTGTTCGAACTGATCGTGGGACGCGCGCGCATCGGCAACACCCGGGAGGTCACGCGCGTTGTTGCCCGGGTTGCCCACCTGCAGTGACTGCGCCACGAGCCGGCGGCGCTCGTCGACGGAAACCTTGTGGCTCATGACGACGGCTCCTCCACTTGAGGCTCGTCGGCGAGTACGCCCTGCAGGCTCGGGATGAGTTCCCAGGCGAGCTGGTGCATGACGGTGCTGGCACTCGGCATCACGCCATCGCGGCGGCGTTCATGGCGATGCACCGGTATGCGCAGCGTCGCGGCTTCCTTGTACGCCTTGGCGTGCGGCACCACGGTGTCGAGCACCGACACCCGGCCCTTCAGACGGATGAAGTCTTCACGGATCCCGCTGGCGATCAAGCGGGCATCCGAGGTCCGGTCCTGTCGATAGATCACCGCCTTGACCGGCCCCAGTGTGGCGCCGAGTGCGCTGCCGGGCTCCAGCCTGTCGAGCAACTCCATCGTGCCGTCCTTGAACTCGCGCGCCGAAAGGATTTCCGGGGTGATCGGCGAGACGAGGATGTCGGCGGCCATGACGGCGGCGTCCTGCAACGGACCGATCGAGCCTTGCGTGTCGATCAGCACGCAGTCGTAGTAGCCGGCCACTGCCGGCGATTGCAGCGCGAAGCGCAGGCGAAATCCGCGGTCGATGCGGTTGAGCAGCCAGTTGGGCAGATGACCCTCCGGGTCATCCGAAACCACGATGTGCAGGTTCGGAAACACGGTCGGCGTGATGCACGCAGCCGTCACCTGGCCACGGACGATGACCTCGGTCAGCCCGGCTGCTGGCTGCGGCGCCGCCAGGGGAAAGTATTTCGACAGCGACGGCTGTACATCCGCGTCGATCAGCAGGACGCGCAGGCCCATGTCGGCCAGCAGCGCCCCCAGATTTGCGGTGAGCGTCGTTTTGCCGACACCCCCTTTGGTACTGGTGATGGTGAACTTGATCATCGATTCCGCGCCTATTCAGGTCTCTGATCAGGCTTACGGAATCGCCTTGAAAAGTGTCGGGTCAGCCCTTCAAATAGCCGCCAAGCCCATGATCCGCAAAGACCTTGCGGATCCGCTTGATCTCTTCGTAGAGGGTGCCGCGCGGTATTCGGAGCTGCTCGGCAGCCTCTTTGACCGACAGGCCTTCCGCGCCGAGCATCACGCACAGGCGCTGCTGGGATGGCGTCAACCGCGCCATGGCACGCAGAAGATCCATGCGCACGTGGTGGCGCTGGGTTTCGCCCATGTCGCTCGCCTGCGTGGACTCGGACGCCTCCAGCGACTCGGCCAGCGTCATACCGTCCTCGGAACCGTCGACCGTGGCGTCGAGTGAGAGCACGCCCAAGTCACCGGCGCGCTTTTCGGCGCCCTGCTCGCGCATCAAGTCGGTGAGCTTGTTGCGCAGGACCTGCGCCATGTACCCAACAGGTGGATGGTCCGGGTCGTGCGCCAGCTTGCTGCGCACCCCGATCCAGTGCAGCAGGCAGTCCTGGACCAGGTCGTCGAACTCGTCCCGCCCGAGGATCCGTGATCGCCTTCGGAATTCACCCACCACTTTTTTCGCGACTGCAATTTCCCACTTGTCGAGACCACTTCCAGGTTTGAGCGCCATTTCGTTCCCCATTCGTTGCCGATGGGGTGAAAAGCGAACTCAAGACGGGAATACTGAATAGGTAAATTGCAGCTAAATCAATAACTTAGAGGGGACCTGGCCTCCGGTGCCGACACTTTTCGGCCCGATTCCGTAACCGAAATCGCGAGGGCTATCGATAGATGCCGAAGGCCGGCGACCCATGGCGAACGACGCCGTCACGGTCGGCCAGAGGGCCCTCGCGGGGCCGCGGGACGCCATAGCGATGGCGGCCACGCGGGATCGAAACGGTGTGTAGAGGTCTAGCGGCAGCGTCGCCAAGGGCGGCGCGATGCCGGAGCGCCAGGTGGCGCATCGACCGATTGCGGGGGGCAGGATGAAACGAGCGAACGAGCGCGTCGATCAGGCGATGGCAGCGGCCAGCACCTCGAGCCGGGTGGCGGATGGCGATGCCGATCTAAAAATGCCCGGCTCGGAGCGGGCCAGGCATGCCCGCGAAGCCATCCGGGCGCGCCAACCCAGAGGGGCGTTCGACGCCAGGGCGATACGGGAGTTGTCCCAGGCAGCGCCGACCGATCCAGCTCAGTTGCGACGCACGATCCGCCGCAGCGAGCTACGCCAGATCGTGCCGCTGGCCGACTCGACGATCTACGAGCTGGAACGGCGCGGGGATTTTCCCCAACGCTTCTTCCTCACGGCACGCTGCGTCGTGTGGGACCTGGCCGAGGTCGAAGCCTGGCTGCGGAGTCGTCGGCAGCCGGGGGATTCTGACTTGGTGAAGAAGGCGCCGGCGCCGGATTTTCGGAAGAGGCAGCGCCGGATTACCGTGGACAACTGTTAACCGGGACGCTTAGGCAGAGGCGAGTTGATGCTCCGCAAAAGCATACGAAACTGACGAAGCAGAGAAAGCATATCAGCCCGGCCCTCGCCAGAGTCGGATAACTGGAGGCTGACTCGAGACTAACAAGATTCGAAGGAAGAAAGAAATCAATCACTGAGTTCGCCTGATCAACCGAATTTGGATTATCTAGTGCTATCAGACGAATTCGCAAGTCACGCAATAGTTATCAGCCCACTCGTAAACTAAAATTCTACTTTGCGCTTGAACGAGGACATCACCATAGCATTCTCTATATCTGTCTTGAACTGGCGTAGCATTTGAAGGACTTCGTCAGCAAGCTTGGACCAGTCTTCCTTTGCTACGCCTATATATTCGCCGTGCGCAATAGTATTTCTTCGCTTTAGAAGGCTTTCATTGATGAGGTTTGTTTTAGCCTCATATGGCGAGACTTCAAAGCCGACAGCCTGAAGAATATTCTCAAACACTGCTGCGCTCAAATTAGATTCTGTATTAATAGCCGTGTCGATCTTCAACTTAGACTTTTCCCCTAAACCGTCTCGAATAAATTCGACCAATGTAACGTTTAGTTGTGACTGTTTTGATTGCTGGGCATCATGTAAAGTCTTCTTGAAACCAAGAACGACAAAGCATGTC
>CALQBT020000435.1 GCA_943328885.2 Bordetella parapertussis
CTGTCGCGCCCGGCAACCGGGATCACCCGCAGCGCAGTGATGGTGGGGGTGGAGGAGGTGGTCATCACAGTCATGGGATCGTTTGGTGGTCGCGTCGGCGCCTCAGCATCAAGCGGACGCCGCGGTCAGTGCCAAGCACGGAGTCATCAACAGCTTTCTCATGGGCATTCCAGGTTCGATGGGCTGAGGGCGCTTTCCGAAAAGGTAGCGCTACCATTTCTACTTGAAATGATAGCCCTACCTAGCATCTCCGTGTTGCATCTGATGCTTGGTGTTTTCCCGCTCAAGTGCTCTGGCGATCGACGATCGAGAAGCCGATGTCGATCACGGACTGCTCGATGTTGCGGCCTTCTGCGCGGTCAACGATGAACTGCGCGGCCTGCCGGCCGATCGCTGTGCCGTTGATGTGCACCGTGGTCAGCGTCGGGTGCAGATCTGCTGCGAACTCGAGGTCGCCGAAGCCGACGATGGCCAAACGTTCCGGCACGGCGATGCTGCGGGCTTGCGCTTCGGTCAGCACGCCCAGCGCCAGCAGGTCGGAGCTGCAAAACACCGCGTCAATCTTGGCTTCGTCATCCATCAATTCGGCCAGTGCGCTGCGGCCGCTCTTGAGCGTGGTCGGCGCGGACACGACGATCGCCCGCACCGGCGACAGACCCAAGCCCAGGGCTGCGGCCTGAAAAGCCCCCAGGCGACGAGTGGCGCGCTCGTCGTCGCCCGCCACCACCGCGAACCTGCGCCGTCCCTTGGTGTGCAGGAACTCGGCCACTGCGCGGCCCACCTCCACATGGGAGAAACCGACCAGCATGTCGATCGGTGTTGGGGTCAGGTCCCAGGTCTCGACCACCGGGATGCCCGATGCCAGCAGCCTTCGGCGGCCCTCAGCCGAATGCATGATGCCTGTCAGCACGATGCCATCGGGGCGGCGCCCGATGATGGCCTCCAGCAACGCGTCCTCTCGCGAACCTACATAGCCGGACTGGCCCAGCATCAGTTGGTAGCCGCGTTCGGCCAAGGCCTCGGTCAAGGCCTGGACCGTCTGCAAAAACACCGGGCCGGAGATCGTCGGGACGACGGCCGCAACCAGCTTGCTGCGGGTGGATGCCAGGCCGCCAGCCAGCAGGTTGGGCACATAGCCGGTGCGTGCGACCGCCTCACCGACTTTCTTGCGCACCTCGACGGATACCTGCTCAGGCTTGTTCAGGGCGCGCGAGGCGGTGATCGGCGCCACGCCGGCGAGCTTGGCCACATCATGCAGCGTCACGGCGCCGCTGCCGCGCCGGCCGCGCCGGGGTGAAACTTGTGTCATGGCACATTCTAGAAGAATGACAGCGCTACCTTTATTGTCTTGGCTGGCGGTGTACGATTCCACGTCTGGACGCCGATTGCGGCTTGCGGTCTGTGCCGGAAATCTTGCCGACGCTGGCGGCGGATCGTCTGGTGGTTGCCCCAAATCCACCGACCGCTACCATCGCTGGTGCCCTCTTCAAACCCTGAAAAGCCTACAGCCACCGGACGGCTTGCCTCGCCACCTCAAGGACTGCCATGACCTCAAACCAACTCAAGCTGGGCTTTATCGGCCTGGGCATCATGGGTGCGCCGATGGCGGGTCACCTGCTCAAGGCTGGGCACCGCCTGTTCGTCAACACCCGCAGCAAGGTGGCGGCCGAGTTGGCCGGCGCGACCGTCTGCGCCAGCGCGCGTCAAGTGGCCGAGCAGGCCGACATCGTCTTCATGATGCTGCCTGACACGCCCGACGTCGCACAGGTGCTGTTCGGCGAGAGCGGCGTGGCCGCCGGACTGGCCGCTGGCAAGACCGTGGTCGACATGAGCAGCATCTCGCCGATCGAGACCAAGGCCTTTGCCGCCAGGATCAACGCGCTGGGCTGCGACTACCTCGACGCGCCGGTCTCTGGCGGCGAGGTCGGCGCCAAGGCCGGCAGCCTGACGATCATGGTCGGCGGGCCGGACCTGGCGTTCGACCGCATCAAGCCGCTGTTCGAACTGATGGGCAAGAACATCACACTGGTCGGCGGCAACGGCGACGGCCAGACCACCAAGGTGGCGAACCAGATCATCGTCGCGCTCAACATCGCCGCGGTGGGCGAGGCGCTGCTGTTTGCCAGCAAGGCCGGCGCCGACCCGGCCAAGGTGCGCCAGGCGCTGATGGGCGGTTTCGCGGCCAGCCGCATTCTGGAAGTGCATGGCGAGCGCATGATCAAGCGGACCTTCAACCCGGGTTTCCGCATCGCGCTGCACCAGAAGGACCTGAACCTGGCGCTGCAGGGTGCCAAGGCGATGGACATGGCGCTGCCGCAGACCGCCAACGCCGCGCAGCTGATGCAGGCCTGCGCTGCGCAGGGCTGGGACCAGCTCGACCATTCGGCACTGGTCAAGGCGCTCGAGCTGATGGCTGCACACCAGGTCGTTTGATCGGCCCGGCATTCGAGCGGCCACTTTGATAGGTCAGTTGACATGCACTGGAACCTCTGCTGATGAGCGCTGTTGCCCCCGACCCGCGCGACCCGCGCGCTTTCTTGCGCGCGCTGTTTGACGCCGCGGTCGCCCGCGCTCAACCGGCCCAGGTGTTGGCGGGCCAATTGCCTGCGCCACCGCGTGGGCGCACGCTGGTGATCGGTGCCGGCAAGGCGGGCGCTGCGATGGCCGCCGCGCTCGACGCGCTCTGGCCGGCCGACGCGCCCTTGTCCGGTCTGGTGGTGACCCGCTATGGCCACGTGCCCGAGGCCTGGCGCGCCAAGCCGGGCCGCATCGAGGTGGTCGAGGCCGCCCACCCGGTGCCCGATGCCGCAGGCCGCGACGCTGCCGAGCGCTTGCTCGCGCTGGTGCAGGGACTGAGCGCCGACGATCTGGTGATCGCGCTGATCTCGGGCGGCGGCTCCTCGCTGCTGGCGCTGCCTGCGCCCGGTCTGACGCTGGCCGACAAGCAGGCCGTCAACCGCGCCTTGCTGGCCAGTGGTGCGGCGATCGGCGAGATGAACTGCGTCCGCAAGCATCTCTCGGCGATCAAGGGCGGACGGCTGGCTGCGCTGTGCGCACCGGCACAGCTGCTGACGCTGGCGATCTCGGATGTCCCTGGCGACGACCTGGGCGTGATCGCGAGCGGCCCGACGGTGGCTGACGCCAGCAGCTGCGCCGACGCGCTGGCGATCATCGACCGCTACCGCATCGAATTGCCGCCGGCTGCCCGCGCGGGTCTGGAGAGCGGCGTTTTCGAGACGCCCAAGCCC
>CALQBT020000436.1 GCA_943328885.2 Bordetella parapertussis
TCGGGCCCGGCGCCGTGACGATCAAGCCCGGCCCTGGCAATGACGACCTGTTCGGTGACGCCGATCTGCCCACGCTCGCATTGATCGGCACCTCCTTCTCGCGCACCTCGCAGTTCGTGCCTTTCCTGGAGCACCAGCTGCAGGCCAAGGTTGCGAACTTCGCGCGCGACGGCGGTGATTTCTCAGGTGCGGCGCGGGCTTATTTCAGCAGTCCGGCGTTCAAGCAGACGCCGCCCAAGTGGGTGATCTGGGAGATCCCGGAACGGGTATTGGCGATGGGTCGCGACCACGATCAGCTTGAATGGGCAGGCGATAAAGCATCCAATCCTTGAGTCCCATCGACAGCGTCCGCAGCAACAGACTCAGCGAGCAGACCGAGCAACTGGTCCAGGCAGTGGGCCTCGTGCAGCAGCTTGTCGTCGCAGATTCGCAGCAGCTGCGGCGCTCTGAGCGCAACGCCACTCTTGTGGCGCGGGCTGCGCGCGATGGCCTCGAAACCGAGCTCGAACAACAGCGTGGGCCGCAGGCTGCGCACCGGACCGAATTTCTGCAGCGTGTGGGCCCTGACGACCTGTTCGACCGCTTCGGACGCCGCGCCGCTCAAGCCTGAGCCGGTCTTGGCGAAAACCACCAGCTGCAGCGCGCCGGGCAGCGGCGGCTCACGCGCTTCGATCGCCGCGACCACCGCTTGGGCCTCGGCGGCGCTGACCGGTTTGCGGTTCCAGACCGCGAGGCTGAGCTCGGCCGGTGCAAGACCACCGACCTGGGCATACACCAGCACGCCGACCACCCGCAGCAGCTCGGATGGCCAGATCCAGCAACCGGCCTGGCTCAGCCCGCTGCCGTAGACCGCATCGCGGTGCTTGAGCATCAGACCATGACCACCCTGCGCACCGGACCGCTGGCGTTCGGCGATCAACGCCGCCCAACTCAGGGCCTGAACCCGCTGTGACAGCTGCCAGGGCGCGCCATGCGACAGCGCCTCGAGCTGCTCGCGCCGTTGGTGCTGGGGCAAGGCCCGCAGGTCTTCGCCAGCCAGCGCCAGCAGGTCCTGGGCCATGAACTGCACCGGCAGTTCGGCCAGCGTCTGGCGGCTCAAGGCCTTGCGCCCCAGGCGCTGTTGCAGCCGATAGAAGGACGCAGGCGCACCGGCGATCCACACCAGCAACTCGCCGTCGAGCGCCGAGCCCTCCGGCAGATCGCGCACCAGCGCCACCACGTCCGGGAAGCGATCGGTGATCAGCTCTTCGTCTGGCGACCAGATCCAGACCTGATCCGACTCGCGCAGAATTTGGACCCGCAGGCCCACGCAACACCACTCGGCCTGCCATGCTTCGACCGGC
The DNA here is from genome assembly GCA_943328885.2 of Bordetella parapertussis. GTDB lineage: Bacteria > Pseudomonadota > Gammaproteobacteria > Burkholderiales > Burkholderiaceae_C > Pseudaquabacterium > Pseudaquabacterium parapertussis_A. The sequence continues at coordinate 1,344 of CALQBT020000436.1, forward strand.
CCGAGCAGGACCTCGAGCGCGTGCGCATCGGGCGCAGCCTGCAGCGGCGCGCCCAGGCAAAACGGATAAGGCTGGCCCGGGGCCCGGGCTGGCGAGTCGGCTGGGGCTGCCAGCAGCGCCAGAAAGCGCTCAGCGCTGGGCGGGTTGCGCGCGTCGGTCCAGCCCAACAGGCCTTGGGCGATCCGCCTCGGATCCAAGCCGCCATGGCGGGCCAGCGCGCGCTGCACCAGGCTCTTGCTCACGCCAAGCCGAAGGTCGCCGCCGATCAGCTTGACCAGCAGCCATCGCTCATCGGGCACCAGCTCATCCCACCAGCAACGCAGTGGCTGGCGCAGCGGGTCCGGCTCCAAGCCGCACAGCGGTAGCAAGCGCTCGGTCAGCCAGACCGACAAACCCAGCGCGCTGGTCGAGCGCGGCGGCGGCAGGACATGGGCGATGGTCTCGGCCAGGTCGCCAGTGGCCTGCAGGCTGAGCTCGAACAACCAGTCGGGAATATCGGCCGCGGCGCAGGCCTCGGCGCGCAGCTGCGCGGCGGACAGGCTACGCCGCGTCTTGCCGCCGAGCAGCAAAAACAAGGCCCAGGCCGCATCGGCCGGCCCAGCCTGGGCAAAGTAGCGCTGCAGCGAGGCCAGGCTGGCCTGGCTGCCCACACTGACACAGAGTTCAGCACACAGGCTGGCGAAGAGGCGCATCAGCGCGTACCCATGGCGGCAGCAGCGATATCGACCTGCGCCAGCCCATCAGGCCTGGCGTCAGCACAAGCCCCGTCAGCCACTTCGCCGCCCTCGACGCGACCATGCCCAGTGCCCAAGGCATCCGCCTGCAGGCCTTGCTCGCGCAGCCAGCGAACCATGACCGCCTCCTGGCCATGGGTGACGATCACCCGCTGGGCGCGGCTGGCGGCGATCGCGCGCAGCAGGCCTGGCCAGTCGGCATGGTCGCTGAGCACAAAACCTCGGTCCAAACCCTGGCGGCGCCGCCGCAGCTGCATCCAGCCGCTGGCAAATCCCACGCTGTGCTCGCCCAGTTCGGCGGCGCTGCCGCGCACCGACGGTGGCGCAATCACCAGCGCGCCTCGCTGCGCAGCGAGGCGGTCGCCCAGCACCGAGGTGATCGGCAAGGCCACCCCGGCGGCGCGGTAGGCCTGATTGATCGCCGCCACCGCGCGGTGCACGACGATCGGCCCGATGCTCGCATCGACACCCGCCAGCAGCCGCTGGGCCTTGCCAAAGCTGTAGGCCAGCAGCAGGCTGGCCCGACCGGCCGCCGCGTTGCTGCGCCACCAGTCGTCGATCTGGGCAAACACCTGGGCCTGCGCCGCCCAGCGGTAGATCGGCAGGCCGAAGGTCGATTCGGTGATGAAGCAGTCGCAGTGCAGCGGCTCGAAGGGCTCGCAGGTCGGGTTGCGCTCGTCGACCGCAGCGAGGTAGTAGTCGCCCGAAGCGACCCAAACCCGGCCGCCGTGTTCCAACCGAACCTGTGCCGACCCCAGCACATGGCCGGCCGGGTGCAGGCTGATGCGAACGCCGCGGTGCAGCACCGCCTCGCCATAGGCCAGACCTTGCAGCCGCAGCCCCGCGCCCAGACGGCTGCGCAGCACGCCCTCGCTGACCGCCGTGGCGAGCACATGGCCGTGGCCGGCCCGTGCATGGTCGGCATGGGCGTGGGTGATCACCGCCCGCGGCACCGCTCGGGAAGGGTCGATGTAGAAATCGCCAGCAGGACAGTACAGGCCTTGCGGGCGGGCGATGACCAGATCGTCCATGCTCAGGTGGCCGCCGGCAAGGCCTGCTGATCGATGGGCTTGAGTGCCACGTCCAACTCAGTATTTTCCGCTGGTGCCGGCCAGCCTCAAAAGCCAGTAAGCGACCCAGGCAACAAAGCCGCGCCGCAACACCGCCCA
>CALQBT020000437.1 GCA_943328885.2 Bordetella parapertussis
CATTGCCGAGTAGCTAAGTGCGGAAGAGATAACCGCTGAAAGCATCTAAGCGGGAAACTCGTCTCAAGATGAGTCTTGCCGGGGCCTTGAGCCCCCTGAAGGGTCGTTCAAGACCAGGACGTTGATAGGCTGGGTGTGGAAGCGCAGTAATGCGTTAAGCTAACCAGTACTAATTGCCCGTGAGGCTTGACCCTATAATTTTGATGTTTTCGTCAATTGTTACTCCGCTTCTGGTGGGTTTTACAACACCGCAATCAAATAGCTAATTCGATACTCTGTGAATTGGTCTTGTCGACTTTTGGTCGGCAGGGCAAAAGTTTAAGCCTGATGACCATAGCGAGGTGGTCCCACTCCTTCCCATCCCGAACAGGACAGTGAAACGCCTCAGCGCCAATGATAGTGCGGGTTCCCGTGTGAAAGTAGGACATCGTCAGGCTAATCTTGTGCGAAATGCCCACCTCCGTGTCACGAAGGTGGGCTTTTTGCCTTTTTGCATCAACCCAGTTGATGCGGGCGGCTTTCCGGTGGATATTTCCGCTACGCCCGAGCGGTCATCGAGGGTAGAGGCATCCCAGGATGCGCCCGCCGGTTGCGCCGGTCACGTCAGGGCAGTTTCCCGGCAAGCGATGAGTGAAAGCGTGTGCGAGCCAGGCGAACGCCGCGGCTTCGACTTGCATGGCTGGAATACCCTCTGACTCGGTACGAAACACATCGATTGCGTGTAGTGATCGAGCAAATCCTTGCTTCAAGTGGGCGTTCAGCGCGCCTCCACCACAAACCATGAGGCGTTGGGCTTGTGGCAGATGTTCCTGGACTGCTTGCGTGGCGGCGAGCACCGTCAACTCCGCCAAGGTAGCCTGAACGTCAGCGGCCTGTGGTGTTGTGGAGGCTTTTTGCAGCGCCGCGTCTAGCCATGCCATGTTGAACAGGTCGCGGCCTGTGCTCTTGGGTGGTGGTTGGCGGAAAAACGGATCGACCCTGAGGAGTTCGAGCAGCGTGGCGTCGATCTGTCCGCTGGCGGCCCAGCGGCCTTCGTCATCATAGGCTTGTCCGGTATGCCGCTCGCACCAGGCATCCATCAAGGTGTTGCCGGGGCCGCAGTCGAATCCGCGCACGCCGTGCAAACCATCAAGCAAGGTGATGTTGGCAATACCGCCCAGGTTCAAGATGGCTTGTGGGATTCCATGTCTTGCAAAATCGCTAGCGTGAAATCCTGGCACCAATGGCGCGCCTTGTCCTCTGGCGGCGATGTCCCGACTTCGGAAGTCGCAGATCACGTCGATGCCAGACAGTTCCGCCAACAGGGCACCGTTGATCAACTGGACCGTGTAGCCAAGGGTGTCGAATTCACCAGGTTTGTGACGCACTGTTTGGCCGTGCGCGCCGATCGCGCGCACAGTGCCGGCCGCGGTTGTCGTCTCAAGCAGCAACTGGGCCACTGCTTGCGCGTACACCCGACTGATCTCGATGGCAACGAGCGCTGAACGCGCAATTTCGTCGTTCCCTGTGCTGTTGAGTGCCAAGCATTCGCGACGAAGTTGTAGGGAAAAGGCCTTGTGCACATGGCCTTGAAGTCTGATCTTGGTGCCTGGCCCACCGGCTGTCATCAGAACCGCGTCCACGCCGTCTAGCGACGTACCGGACATCAGGCCGATGTAGAGTTCTGTCATGGGTGGGGACAGGTCGGCCGCAGTGTCACCGGACCGTCTGGCTGGCCCGTGAGGTCACTCCGCGTCGCTCCTAAATCCCACCATCGACTGTGCTGCAAGCAGTTGCTGCTGGGCTGACACGGCGGACTGTTGGAATCGGGGCTTGGCGCTTTCTGCGATCGTCACGCTCTCACTCGCGCGCGCCACCTTCAGCGGATCCTGAAACTGGCCACCCGTCTTGAATTCGAAGTGCAAATGCGGTCCTGTAGCCCATCCGGTCGACCCGACGGCACCGATTCTCTGCCCTTGCTCTACACGCTGTCCTTTTCGAACGTCTATCCTGCTCAGATGCGCATAGACGGTGGTCTTGCCGGCACCGTGCTGCAGCTGGACCATGTTGCCGTAACCCTCCTGGCGGCCAGCGCTTTCGACCACGCCATCACCGACCGAGCGCACCGGGGTGCCGGTCGGCGCTCCGTAGTCCACGCCGTTGTGCGCGCGCCACTTTTGCAGGATGGGATGGAAGCGCATCGCAAAACCTGAGGTGACACGTGAGAATTCCATTGGACTGGCCAGGAATGACCTGCGTCGGCTGCGGCCGTCAGGCGCAAAGTAACCACCCTTGCCTTTGCCTGCTTCCTGGAACCAGACTGCTTGCAGAGATTTTCCGTTGTTGATGAACTCTGCTGCCACAATGCGGCCGGTTCCCTGGTTCCAGCTTATGGGCTGATCGTCAGCGGTCATGGCCTCGAACGCCACGCTAAAAGTGTCCCCTTTGCGGAGTTGGCGATGGAAGTCGATGTCCCCCGAAAAAATGTCGACCAACTGTATGGCGATCGCATCGGGCAATCGGGCTTCGTCAGTAGCAGCCCACAAGGAACTGCGCACCGTGCCGCTGCCCAGACGCACCTGAGGCACCAGTTCGGCAGTTTCTGTTCTGGCTTGCAGATCACCGTTGGACCGCAGCACGGTCAGTCGGGTGAAGTGACTTCCGGCCTGGGATGTGTCAAGCGAGGGAAACCGAGCCACCAATTCGATCAGCGTGCCATCGTTCGCCGCACGCACTTGCACCATCTTGCCAGCCGAACCCTCGACCAAGCGTCGCGCGTCCCGATCCAGGCGCATGAACGCCGCTGCTGCCGGGTCATTGATACCCAGGCGCCGCAGCAGGCTGTCAGCAGTGTCGCCGCTGCGCGTCAGACCCCCGCGGCTCAACTCCAGCGTGTGTTGGGCCAATTCTCCCAATTGCCGCTCAAGACCGGGGATCAGCAAGGTCTCGTTGACCAGACGTTGCGGTAAATTGGCTGCATCGGGTGCCAGCGGCGCAATCCCGAATGCAGTCACTGCGAACCCGCTCAGCACGCTGATCAGCACTGCGGTGAGCCGACGCGGATGCTGTGCAGCGATGGCTTGGCCGCGTAGCAGTAGATTCTTGACGATGGGCAGCAACGAGTCCAAGGTAGTCTGTTCCGGGTCTGACCCATCCGCTACCGGAACAGGTCATGAGAGGCGCTTGCAGCCAGCAGGACTGCTTCGAAGCCGGATCTGGTGTCACCTAGAATCGCGGGCTGTTCTCGTCGACGGTTCGAGCTCGAC
>CALQBT020000438.1 GCA_943328885.2 Bordetella parapertussis
GCAAGACAGGTTTTTCTCCCAGCCCCGACCGTCGAACAAGCGGTGCCAGCCCACGCCGGCGCGGCTGCAGGACTCGTGGTTGCCTCGAACAAACAGCCAGGGCGCTGCAGTGAGCAAGGGTGCGGCGGGACGGAAGAAATCGGCCTCCCAGGTGTCGAGCCCATAACCCCAAGGGCTGCCTGCGCAGCCTGGGCGACCCTGCGGACAAGGGCTCTCGCGGTAATGCAGGTCGCCGACATGGATCACCAGGTCGGGCTTGAGCAATGCGGCGCTGCGGGCGATGGCCGCGAAAGGCCAGCGCGCCGGATCGTTGCAATCCTGGAAGGCGTTGTCCGACCGCTTCATGCGGCAACCGGTGTCGCCGACGAGCACGATGCGCTCGATCTGCGCCGGGGATGGCGGTATTTGGGCGCGGCCGATGTGCAGGTCGCGAGCGCCAGCGGGCACAACGGCCTCGCAGCTGCGCTGGGCAAACTCGGCGGGCTTGACCTCGGTTTGGGCGTCGCCCATCCGGGGCGCGATCACCGCGGGTTGCGAGCGCGTGTTCATCGTCACCGAGCCGCCGCGCCATCGCAGGATGGGGCAGCTGGCGGCATCGGTCAGCGCCCGCGCGACCCACTGGCCTTCATGCGCGGCCTGTACCCAGGCCTGGGCCACCTCGGGCTCTTGCGCGATCGACGTGCAGCCAGCCGCAGCGGCGCTGACGAGCAGCGCAGCCCCGCAGCGATACCAGCGCGACCTGGGCGATCCGGTGGGCTGATCCTCGGGCCGTGGCAGCGCAGCGGCCGTTGCGCTCGCGGCCCATGGCGTGGTCCCGGCGGGTAGGCGCTGGCTTGGGCGCATGGTCTTGGCGCGCCGGGCTTGCGGTGCGATGTCGTGACAGGACCGCCCAAGCTAGCGACGATTCGTGACACCTTGGTGAATCGCTGTCGTCTGGCAAGCCGGTGCTGCGGCAAGTTACAGGCGCGCCAACGCAAGGCCGGCGACACGGACGCGGGAGGGTTGTGCCTGCGCAGGCTTGACTACAGGGCGTTGTCTCGACGCTGGCCTGTGTCCGAGGGATACGCTGCCTGCAGCTTGCGCAGGTTGGCGCGTACTTGATCGCGGTAGCGGACGCCTTCGAGCTTGAGTTCTTCGATCCGCAGCGTCGGTGGGAACAGCCTGGCTGCGATGGCCTGTGCATCGGGCGCGGTCAGGGGGTCGTCGTCAAGGCCTGCTGGTAAGGCACCGATGGCTGCCCAGCGCTGCCGCATCACCTGCGCGGTCTCTCGCGCTTGCGCTGGGCTTGACGCCGCTGCGTATAGATCGGCCAGGCGAGCAGCCACCAGCTGGGTCATCTGCGCATAGAAGTGGGTGGTGTAGGGATCAGGATCTGCGGGCTCAACCTGGAAGCGGTACGCCGCCTCCACAGCCCCCTGGTAATGGATCAGCGCGATGGCGATACCGCCATCGGCGCGATGAATATCGCCGAGCAGGCGGTGCACCACGGCCTGCACTTCATGGTCGCCCTCGGCCCGACCGATGGGCAGGGCTTCGGCGCCTAGCGGACGAGCTTCTTGGCGGCGACCGCAGCTGTGGAGCATGTCGGCCAGGTGGTAGAGCGTCCAGGCGATGTTCCAGGCGTCATCGGCTTGGCGAAACAGCGCGAGAGCCTCGCGGTATTGCTCCTGGGCAGCGCCATGGTCGGCGCGGCCAAAGCGCGCGGCCTCGGCCAAGAAGATGTCGGTCAACGCGCGCAGGCGACGCGATTCAGGGTCTGGTAAATCGGCCAGCGGACCGTCGATCGCCGCCAGGCTGCGGACCTGCGTGAGCGTGGCTTGCACTTCGGCCCAGTTGCTGCCGCTGCGCTCTTCGGTTTCCTTGGGGTAGGCCGCCCTGAAGCGGCGCAAGAGTTGCAGCAAGACCTCGGCTTGGCGCGGCAGCTTGCGTTCGTCCCATTGGCGCAGCAACTGGTCGCAAAAGCCAAAGTCGAGGAAGCAACCCCACCACCAAAAGCCGTCAAACCATGCGCGCAGAAAGGCCAGGATGCCGCTGCGTTGGTAACCTGTGGAGGCGAGGTAGTACAGCCAGTTGTCCTGCGCATCTTGCCATTCGATGTTCTCGTAGCGGTACATCGTGCGGTAGCTGGTGTCGGTTTCCTTTTGGTATTGCACTTCAAGGGCTTCGAGCTGCTCGCGGTAGTAGTCGGCGGCGCTGAGGTTCAGTGCCTTGCGCCGCTCGGGGCTGAGTTTTTCCTGGCGAATGTAGTCGGCAATCAGCCGGTGCATGGTGTAGCGCAGGTCATCGTCAACGGCGCAGTCTGAGTTTTCATAGCGCACGGTTTCGATCAAGCCGACATCGACGAGATCATCCAGCACCTGCAGGGGTGCGCCCGTCATGTGCTCGACCAGTGCCGGCGTGAACCACGCGGGGTCAGGCCGCAACACCGCGAGCGCGGACAGCGCAGCGCGCAGCAGGTCGCCGTCGAGGTTGTCGCTGGTCAGCGGACCGCCTTTGCCTAGCGCGTTGTAGCTGGCCTCGATGACCTCGCCCAGCGTGTCGTTGCTGTCTTCCAGATTCTCCCAGGGTTTGCGCTCGCGAAAGACCTTGTTCACCGGATCGGGCGATTCAATGATGGCCTCTATGGCCTGCCGGGTCTGGCCCTTTCTGCGCAGTAGATTACCCAGCAGCACCAGTGCGATCGGCAGGCCGTCCACATGCTGGACGAGCTTGCGCACCGCCTGCGGCTCGATCTTGACGGCCTGTGGCGCCAGTTCGGCCATCATCTGCATGCCTTCTTCGGTGGTGAGCTTGCGCACCTCGCAGACGGTGTCGTCGGTACACAGTTCGCGCGCAATGCCGACATGGCGTGTGGTGATCACACGCGTGCAATTCGGGTCGCCGAGCATGAAGTACTGGCAGGCGGCGGAGGTCCAGACGTCGTCGATGATCAGCAGCATGCGCCGCTCGCCGATGGCCTCAGCCACCGTTTGGCTCAGGTCAGCCGCGTCTTGGCAGTCGTGCAGATCGTCTTCGCTCAAGCCCAGCTCCTTGGCCCATTTGCGCAGTTGACGGCGCACGTCCGGGTCAGGGCCCAAGTGAGCCCACAACACGCCATCTGGAAAGCGCGCCAGCATGCGTTGATCGCGGATCAACTCAGACGCCACGGTCGTCTTGCCCACACCGGGCAGGTGCTCAAAGGCGAATTCACGCCGCCCCGCATCCAAGCCCGCCAGCACGAACTCGACCAGCTTGGC
>CALQBT020000439.1 GCA_943328885.2 Bordetella parapertussis
ACAGCGACTGCATCGCCAGCATCCCACCGTAGACAAAGAAGCCCATGGGCGCCATGCGGACGAAAGCCGGGTGGGCAAACACCTGACGATAGCCGCCGACCGACACTTGCCGCTGCAGGCCCGCGGAGGCGTCGGCTGGCACCATCCGCCAGATCAGCAAGGCGGCCAGCGCAAACAACAGCGCCACCGCCATGAACAAGCCACGCCAACCCAACAGCGGCAACAGCCACTGCACCGGCAGCGTGGAGGCCAGCATACCGAGCGAGCCGGTCATCAACATCCACGCATTGGCACGCAACTGCAACGCGCTGGAGAACAGGCGCCGGAAACAAGTCAGCGGCGCCATCAGGCAGGCCGAAACGCCAGCGCCAATCAAGAACCGCGCCAGCAGCAGCTGCGGCAAGCTCCCCGACAGCGCAAACGCCAGACAGCCCAAGACCGCTAGCGCCATAAAAGACAAGAGCACACGCTTGGCACCCCAGCGATCCAAAGCACTGCCCAGCGGCAACTGCATCAGCGCAAAGCCCAGAAAATAGGCGCCGCCCAGCAAACCCAGCTGCCCTGCAGCCAGCCCGAGTTCGGCGCTGAAGATCGGCGCTAAGGTGGCGGTCACCGCACGCACCAAGGCCGAAAAGAAATAGGCAAATGCAAAAGCCAGGAATACCCACACCGCCTGGTGGCGGGTGAGGATCACCGCATCAGGCGCAGCGCTCATCGGGCCAGTTCGATCGACTCGAAGAACGGCTTGGCCCGAACCTCGTCCGCGACCGGCCCAACCAGACTGGCCTGGAACACCCGCAAGCCATGGGCAAACACCATCACCTGCTCGCGAACCTGGGTGCCATCGGGCAGCCGGCCGCGAAGCCGCCAATGACGCGCCGCTGCCTGAGGTGTCATCCCCGCAACCTCGGCGGCGCGGTCGTCCTCAACAGTGCCTTGCACATTGACACGGGCCGCTTCGCCCAAGGCCCGCAAAGCCGGCCCGACCCGCGAGGGGTCGGACATGTCGGCCGACGCGACGGCGAAGGTATGACCATCGGCACTGCAAGCCAGCAGGCCGAGTTCGACCGCAGGGCCTGCCAGCGGCACCTGCCGGACCTGGTGGCTGGGCCGACAAGGCATGGCCAACGCCAAGCCCCAATCCTGTGGGCGAACCTGGCGCCAATCGAGCGTCGGCGAGCAGGCACACAGCAAGACCAGCAACACGCTGGCAAGCACCGGCATCGCGCTAAACATCGGCACCCGACCCATGTCCGCTGCGCCAACAGTTCTTGCCAGGCACCGCATCAACCACCAAACACCTTGCGCAAGATCGCGCTGCCGGTGGCCACGGGATCTCGCCGGATGTTGCGTTCCTCCTCGGCGATCATCAGGTACAGGCCGTCCAAGGCCTTGGCCGTCACATAACGTTCGATGTTCGCGTCATCGCCTTTGATCAGTCCGAGCTTGCCGGCCTGGCCAGCCACTGCGTTGAACTTGGCGGCCAAGGCCACTTTCTCGGTGGCCTCGGTGACGATGGGCAGGAACTGCTCGCTCAACGGCGCCCGGGTCTTGCGAATGAAAAAATCCGTGGCCGCCCGCTCACCGCCGCGAACAATCTGAATCGCGTCGCTGATCGAGATCGCCTTGACAGTCTTGACCAACAGATCCCGCGCCAGCGGCATCGCGGCCTCGGCGGCACGGTTCATTGCCGTCACCAATTCGTCGACACGCTTTTGCTGGCCGGTGGCTTTGAGCAACTTCGCCGCCTCTTCGAGCGGAGGCGGCAAGGGGATGCGCACCTTGGGGTTGCCGAGAAAGCCATCGCTGTGGCCCAGCGTGCCAACGGCTGCGATGGCGGCACGCTCGAGCATGCCGCGCACGCCCGAGCCGGCCTCGGCCTCACCGACGCCTGCAGCGCTCGCCGCCGTGCAGGCCAAACCTGCAGTGGCCAGCAGTGCCGGCATGAACTGTCTTCTGCGCATCAAATTCTCCATCGTGGTCCTGTCGGTAGAACTGACTTCGCGTCTGCGCCGAGGGCGGTCGAACAAACGCTGGCTGAAGCCTGAAGCGCACTGCTGCAGGCCCAGACCGTGATCAGACCGTGTGGCTCACACCGGCCCCGGCTGCTTGCTGGTCAGCGTGGTAACTGCTGCGCACCATCGCCCCAACAGTGGCCTGGGCAAAACCCATCGCCCGGGCCTCAGCGCCGAACATCTTGAAGGTGTCGGGGTGAACATAACGCCGTACCGGCAAGTGATGTCCCGAGGGGGCCAAGTACTGACCGATGGTGAGCATGTCGATGCCGTGAGCGCGCATGTCGCGCATCACCGCCAGGATCTCTTCGTCGGTCTCGCCCAGGCCGACCATCAGCCCGCTCTTGGTGGGCACATCGGGGTGCAAGACCTTGAACTTCTTGAGCAAGTTCAAGCTGAACGCATAGTCACTGCCCGGGCGTGCCTGCTTGTACAGACGCGGCGCGGTCTCGAGGTTGTGGTTCATCACATCGGGCGGCGCGGCCTTCAGGATTTCGAGCGCGCGGTCGTCGCGCCCCCGGAAATCGGGCACCAGGATTTCGATCCTGGTCGCCGGAGACTGCGCGCGAACCTGGCGAATGCAGTCGACGAAATGGCCCGCACCGCCGTCGCGCAGGTCATCGCGGTCGACGCTGGTGATCACCACGTACTTCAGCTTGAGCGCGGCGATCGTGAGCGCCAGATTAGCGGGCTCGTTGACATCCAGCGGGTCTGGCCGGCCATGCCCGACATCGCAGAACGGGCAGCGTCGCGTGCATTTGTCACCCATGATCATGAAGGTAGCCGTGCCGCTGCCGAAGCACTCGCCGATGTTGGGGCAGGAGGCTTCCTCGCAGACCGTGTGCAGCTTGTGCTCGCGCAGGATCTGCTTGATCTCGTAGAAGCGAGTGGTCGGCGAACCCGCTTTGACCCGGATCCAGTCGGGTTTTTTCAAGACCTCTGCCGCCACCACCTTGATCGGGATGCGAGCGGTCTTGGCCTGCGCCTTTTGTTTGGCGCTGGCATCGTAGCTGTCGCTGGTCTGCGGCAGGTGGACGATATGTTCGGTGGCCATAGAGGTGTTCGCTAGGTATTTGCCGAGAGGGCGTGGGCGGTGCACAGGCCCGAGGCACTTCGGGTGCAACTCATGGCGTGAACTGGGATGCCAGGCGATCGCCCAGTTGCCGCGCCACGGTATCCCAATCGGTACAAACCCCGAGTGTAGCGAGATCGACT
>CALQBT020000440.1 GCA_943328885.2 Bordetella parapertussis
ACTGGTGCTGGGCATTGCCGACGTGATGGGCAAGTACTACCTGCCCAAGCTCGGTGCCTTCATCGTCTATGTGTTGATGATCGCGATCTTGCTGTGGCGGCCGCAAGGCCTGTTCTCGCGCGAGGGCAAGCCATGAGACCCCCAAGCTCTCTGCATTCGCAGCCCCCCGGTGGGGGGCGCAGCCCCCTTGGGACGACCCGGCGGAGGCTGCGATGATCAGCGCAAGCGCGGCCAGGCTGCTCGCGCCGTCGAAGTGGCGGCCCTGGGAGATTGCGCTATGGGCGGCGATCTGGGCCGTGGCCGCGCTGTTCGCACAGCATGCGGCGCTGGTCAACGAGATCGCGATCCTGGCGCTGTTCGCGCTCTCGCTCGATCTGATCCTGGGTTATGCCGGCATCGTCTCGCTGGGCCACGCGGCGTTTTTCGGCACCGGCGCTTATGGCGCGGCGCTGTTCGCCAAGCATGTGATGCCTGACCCGCTGGTCGGCCTGGCCGTGGGTACGGGCCTGGGCGCGCTGCTCGGCCTGGTCACCAGCCCGATGATTGTTCGGGGCACCGACCTGACCCGGCTGATGGTGACGATGGGCGTGGCCCTGGTGCTGCTGGAACTGGCCAACAAATTCGACGGCCTGACCGGCGGCACCGATGGGCTGCAGGGCGTCGTGATGGGTCCGCTGGTGATCCCTTTCGTCGGCCACTTCGACTTCGACCTTGGGGCGCGGGTGGCCTCGTTCTACTCGCTGAGCGCGCTGTTCATCGCTTTCGTGCTGCTGCGCCGCATCGTCCACTCGCCGCTGGGCATCTCGATGCAGGCGCTGCGCGACAACCGGCTGAGGGTGACGGCGATCGGGCTGTCGGTCAACAGCCGACTGGCGGCGGTCTACACGCTGGCCGCTGGCATGGCCGGTGCGGCGGGTGCGCTGCTGGTGCAGACCACTGGCTTCGCATCGCTAGACGTGTTCGAGTTCCACCGCAGTGCCGATGTGATGCTCGCGCTGGTGATCGGTGGCGCCGGCTGGCTGTGGGGCGGATTGATCGGGGCGATCGCCTTCAAGGTGCTGCACGACTTGATCTCATCGTTCACCGCCCAGTACTGGACTTTTTGGATCGGTCTGTTCCTGGTGGTGCTGATGCTGGTCGGGCGCGAGCGGCTGTTCCGGCCGCGGTCGTGGTTCAAGTGGGGCAAGCCATGAGTGAGGTGGTGCTGCAGACCCACGGCCTGGTCAAACGCTTTGGCGGCATCACCGCGACCGACCAGGTGTCTCTGACGATACGCCGCGGTGCGCGCCATGCGCTGATCGGCCCCAACGGCGCTGGCAAGACCACGCTGATCAACCAGCTCACCGGGGTGATGCAGCCCAGCGAGGGCCGCGTGGTGCTGGGAGGGCGCGACATCACGACGCTGGCGCCGCACCGGCGGGTGGCGTTAGGCCTGGTGCGCACCTTCCAGATCAACCAGTTGTTCGGCTCGCTGACCCCGCTGCAAAGCCTGGCGCTGGCGGTGGCGAGCCGGCAGGGCCGGGCGCGCCGCTGGTGGGCGCCGATGGGCAGCGATGCCGAGATCGCGACCGAGTGCGAGCAGTTGCTCGTGCAGTTCCGCCTCGCCGATTTCGCCGACCGCAGGACATCCGAGCTGCCTTACGGCAAGCGCCGCCTGCTCGAGATCGCGCTGGCGGTGGCACAAAAACCCAGCGTGCTGCTGCTCGACGAGCCAGCCGCCGGCGTGCCCGGTGCCGAGCGCGCCGACATCCTGGCCACGGTGGCCGCGTTGCCCGACGAGGTGGCGGTGGTGTTGATCGAGCACGACATGGACCTGGTGTTCAGCTTCGCCAAGACCATGACCGTGCTGGTCAACGGTGCGGTGCTGACCGAGGGCACGCCCGAGCAGATCGCCGCCGACCCGCAGGTGCGCGCGGTCTACCTGGGCAACTCGCGAGCCGGCATGCCCGAGCGAGCGCAAGACCTCGCGCACCAGGGGGCAGCCCATGGCTGAAAACCTGCTCGAGGTGCAGGGCCTGACCTGCGGCTACGGCGACGCCGTGGTGCTGGCCGACATCAGCTTTTCGCTTGCGATGGGTCGCTCGCTGGCGCTGCTGGGCCGCAACGGCACCGGCAAGACGACGCTGATCGACACGCTGGTGGGCGTGACGCGCCGCCATGCCGGCCGCATCACGCTGGCCGGGCGCGAGATCCAGGATTTGCCGGTCTATGCCCGCGCCGCAAGCGGCATTGGCTGGGTGCCGCAGGAGCGCAACATCTTCAAGTCACTGACGGTCGACGAGAACCTCAGTGCGGTCGCACGCCCTGGCGCCTGGGATGCCCGGCGCGTCTATGAGCTGTTTCCGCGCCTGGCCGAGCGCAAGAAAAACCTCGGCACCCAACTGTCGGGCGGCGAGCAGCAGATGCTGGCCTTTGGCCGGGCGCTGATGCTCAATCCGCGGCTGCTGCTGCTCGACGAGCCGCTCGAAGGCCTGGCCCCGCTGATCATTGAAGAGCTGCTGCGCGCGATCCGCCGCGTCGCCCGTGACGAGGGTTTGTCGTCGATCGTCGTCGAGCAGCATCCGCAGTTGGTGCTGGGCGTGACCGACGACTGCATCGTGCTCGATCGTGGCAGCATCGCCTACCGCGCCGACAGCGCGACCTTGCTGGATGATCCAGCGCCGCTCGATCAATGGCTGGGCGTCTCGGCGCACTGAATCACGCATCTCAACCCCTGGACCCTCGAACATGACGCTTCGCACCCAACCGCCTTTTCGCGCAGACCATGTCGGCAGTTTCCTGCGCCCGAAATACCTGCTCGACGCGCGCGAGCAGTTCTTCGTCAAGAAGGAGATCACGGCCGAGCAGCTGCGCCTGGTCGAGGACCAAGCGATCACCGAGATCGTGCAGTTCCAGCAGGACGTCGGGCTGCAAAGCATCACCGACGGCGAGTTTCGCCGCACCTATTTCCACATCGATTTTCTGGAACAACTCGGCGGCGTCAAGACCGACATCCCGGTCACGGTGCTGCGGCCCGACGGCAGTGAGGAACTCGCGCCGCCGGTGATCCGCGTGATCGACAAGGTGCGCCACGCCAAGAACATCCAGCTGGCCGATTTCAAATACCTCAAGCGCCAGGTGGCGGCGGGTCTCACGCCCAAGGTGACGATCCCGTCGCCGACGATGCTGCACTTCCGAGGTGGGCGCGCCGGTATCAGCCGCCAGGCCTACCCCGAGCTCGACCC
>CALQBT020000441.1 GCA_943328885.2 Bordetella parapertussis
AAACGCGCCATGAGGCAGTGGCAATCCAGGCGCTGGACTTGTTTGATGGCAGCACGCCCTTGGCCGCGCCGACAGCGCGAAAGAGCGCCCCTGCCTCCGGCGCCGCGCCCTCGGCCCCCACCCGCGCTGCCGCGGGCATGCCGACCAAGCAAGCCACGCTGGCCAGCGCGCCGGCGCCCTCGCCCAAGGCGCGCGTTCGCACGCCGCGTGGCACCGGGCCGGCCAAACTCTTCGTGCTCGATACCAACGTGCTGATGCACGACCCGATGAGCTTGTTCCGCTTCGAGGAGCATGACGTTTTCCTGCCCATGATCACGCTCGAGGAACTCGACGATCACAAGAAAGGCATGAGCGAGGTGGCGCGCAACGCGCGCCAGGTCAGCCGCGAACTCGACGCACTCGCGGCCGTGCCCAAGGACGCTGCGAGCCCGGACATCCAGGCCGGCATCGCGCTGGCCAAGACCGGCCACAAGGACGCCGGCGGCAAACTCTTCTTCCAGACCATGCTGATGGATGTGCAGTTGCCCGCCGGGCTGCCCCAGGGCAAGGCCGACAACCAGATCCTGGGGGTGGTCAAGAGCCTGCGCGAGATCCAGTCCGGCGCCAACGCGGGGCGCGAGGTGGTGCTGGTGTCCAAGGACATCAACATGCGCATCAAGGCCCGCGCGCTGGGACTGGCGGCCGAGGATTACTTCAACGACAAGGTGCTCGAAGACGGCGACCTGCTCTACACCGGCGTGCTGCAACTGCCCTTCGATTTCTGGGAGCAGCACGGCAAGACGATGGAGAGCTGGCAGCAAGCCGGCAACACCTTCTACCGGATTGCCGGTCCGATGGTGCCGCAGTTGATGGTCAACCAGTTCGTCTACCTCGAACAACCCGGCGCGGCAGCGCTCTACGCGCGCGTGACCGAAATCACGGGCAAGACCGCGGTGCTCAAGACGCTGAAGGACTACGCCCATGCCAAGAACGCGGTTTGGGGCGTGACCGCACGCAACCGCGAGCAAAACTTCGCGCTCAACCTGCTGATGGACCCGGAATGCGATTTCGTCTCGCTCACCGGCACCGCCGGCACCGGCAAGACCTTGATGACGCTGGCCGCCGGCCTGTCCCAGGTGCTCGACGACCGGCGCTACACCGAGATCATCGTCACCCGGGTGACGGTGCCAGTGGGCGAGGACATCGGCTTCCTGCCCGGCACCGAGGAAGAAAAAATGGGACCCTGGATGGGCGCGCTCGATGACAACCTCGAGGTGCTGGCCAAAGGCGAAGGTTCAGCCGGCGAATGGGGCCGGGCCGCGACGCAGGACCTGGTGCGAAGCAAGATCAAGATCAAGAGCCTGAATTTCATGCGCGGGCGTACCTTCCTGAACAAGTTTGTGCTGATCGATGAGGCGCAAAACCTGACGCCCAAGCAAATGAAGACACTGATCACCCGCGCCGGACCCGGCACCAAGATCGTCTGCCTGGGCAACTTGGCACAGATCGACACGCCCTACCTGACCGAGGGCTCCTCCGGTTTGACCTACGCGGTCGACCGCTTCAAGGGCTGGCCGCACTCCGGTCATGTGATGCTGGCGCGCGGCGAGCGCTCGCGGCTGGCGGACTTCGCGTCAGAGGTGCTGTAAGGCTTGCCGGCATGGCTTGCAGCGGTGTTTTTTTTCGAGCGCGCAGCCCACAGCCCGAACTGGGGCACCCGGTGCGGCTGCGGTGTTTCGCCAGACGCCCGCCAGCGGCGAGCTCAACAGCGGGTGGTATCCTCGGCCCCCCATGACCCGCCAAGCGTCTCTTGCCAAGCGACTGCTCACAGTGATGCTGCTGTGGGCAGCCGGTGCAATCGCTGCACCCGAGCCGGCTGCGAGGCCGCAGTCGACCACCGGCGCGCTGACCGACCCGATCATGAACCTGCTGGTCGAACGCGGCCTGATCAACTCCGCGGGGACGGTCGCGCTGGTCGAGTCGGTTCGCAACACGCTGCGTGACAGTGCCTCCGACCTGGTGATGTCGGCGATGAACTTTCTGGGCGTGCCGTATCGGCGGGGCGGCATCTCCGACGCATCAGGATTCGATTGCAGCGGATTCACCCGCCATGTCTTCGAGAACAGCATCGGCCTGGTCTTGCCGCACCGTGCTGATGAGCAAGCCACCAGCGCCGGCCTGCTCAACATCAACCGACAAGAGCTCAAACCCGGTGACCTGGTGTTCTTCAACACCATGAAACGCACGTTCTCGCATGTCGGCATCTATGTCGGCGACGACAAGTTCATCCATTCGCCACGCGCCGGCGGCGAAGTGCGGATAGAGGACATGCGCGAGTCGTACTGGGCGCGGCGCTACACCGGCGCCCGGCGCGCCGACCTCAACGCAGCCTCGCCGCAACTGCCCTTGCCGCGCTGATCGGCAGCAGCAGTCAAGACCCGGCCGCGTCGAGGGCGCCTGGGCCAAACTCAGGGCAAGTTCTCGAGCCGCGGCACAATCGCGCCCATGGGCGAAACCGTGATCCCGCTGGCTGACCTGCGCTACGCCGCAGCGGTGCCTGCCATTCCGCAACAAACCATCGCCGCCACCGGCCTTCTGGCCGACACGCTAGGGCGGCCACTGCGAGACCTGCGCATCTCGGTCACCGACCGATGCAACTTCCGCTGCAGCTACTGCATGCCCAAGGACATCTTCGACCGGGACTATGTATTCCTGCCCCAGACCTCACTGCTGAGCTTCGAGGAGATCACCCGGGCCGCACGGCTGTTCGTCGCCCATGGCGTGCAGAAGATCCGTCTGACCGGCGGCGAGCCACTGCTGCGCAAGGGCTTGGAGTCGTTGGTGGCGATGCTGGCCGAACTTCGCAGGCCCGATGGGCTGCCGCTGGACATCACGTTGACGACCAATGGGTCGGTGCTCGCACGCAAGGCCAAAACGCTGCAGCGCGCGGGCTTGCAACGCGTCACCGTCAGTCTGGATGGGCTCGACGACGCGGTCTTCAAGCGCATGAACGACGTTGATTTTCCGGTCGCCGATGTACTGGCCGGGATCGAGGCAGCCGACGCCGCCGGCCTGGGCCCGATCAAGGTCAACATGGTCGTCAAGCGCGGCACCAACGGGCAGGAAATCGTGCCGATGGCGCGCTACTTTCGCGACCATTTCGGCGGCCGCATCGTGCTGCGCTTCATCGAGTACATGGATGTGGGCGCGAGCAACGGCTGGCGCATGGACGA
>CALQBT020000442.1 GCA_943328885.2 Bordetella parapertussis
CGCTGGCCAGCGTCTACAGCGGCCACCAGTTCGGCGTCTGGGCGGGCCAGCTCGGCGACGGCCGGGCACTGCTGCTGGGCGAGATCGATTCACCCGCTGGCCGGATGGAGTTGCAGCTCAAGGGCGCCGGCCCGACGCCCTATTCGCGCCGCGCCGACGGCCGCGCCGTGCTGCGTTCGTCGATCCGAGAATTCCTGTGCTCAGAAGCGATGCATGCCTTGGGCATCGCCACAACACGGGCACTGGGCATCGTCGGCTCGTCGGCGCCGGTGTGGCGCGAAACCAGGGAAACCGCTGCGGTCGTTACCAGAGTCGCACCCAGCTTCATCCGCTTCGGCCATTTCGAGCATTTCGCTCACAGCGCGCGCAACAAGGGCGCGCTGCAAGCCCTGGTCGATGCGGTGATCGAGCGCCATTACCCCGAATGCCAGGACGCCGAACAACCCGTGCTCGCGCTGCTCGAAGCCGTGTCGCGCCGCACCGCGGTGCTGATGGCTGATTGGCAGGCCGTGGGCTTTTGCCACGGCGTGATGAACACCGACAACATGTCGATCCTGGGTCTGACGATCGACTACGGGCCATTCGGCTTTCTCGACGCCTTCGACCCCGGCCATGTCTGCAACCACTCCGACCACCAGGGCCGCTATGCCTATGCGCGCCAGCCCAACGTCGGTTTTTGGAACCTGCATGCGCTGGCCCAGGCCTTGCAGCCGCTGCTGACCGGCCCCGACGATGTCGAGGCGCTCAAGGCCGCACTGGAACCGTACAAGACCGTGTTCGCCGAAACCCTGCAGCAGCGCCTGCGCGCCAAGCTCGGGCTGACCACGGACCAGCCCGACGACGCTGACCTGGTCGACGACTTGCTCCGACTGATGGCCCAGGACGGCTGCGACTACACCCTCACCATGCGCGCGTTCAGTCGATTCTCGAGCGCCGCAGGCGCGGCCAACGAGGCGGTGCGCGACTGGTTTGTCGACCGCGAAAAATTCAACGCCTGGGCTGGGCGCTATGCCGAGCGACTGCGCGCCGAGTCCAGCAACGACACCGCGCGCGCAGCCCGAATGGACCGCGTCAACCCGAAATTCGTGCTGCGCAACCACCTGGCCGAATCGGCGATACGCTCGGCGCAGCAAGGCGACTTCAGCGAGGTCCAGCGCCTGCTGGACGTGCTGCAGCAGCCTTTCGACGAACACCCAAATGCCCCGGCCGCGTATGCGGCACTGCCGCCCGATTGGGCCTATCAACTTGAGGTCTCCTGCTCATCATGAACCCTTTTGGCTTGAAATCCAGCGCACCCGAACCCCATCCGCACGACGACCCGCGCTACCCGGTGCGCAAGAGTGACGCCGAATGGCGGTCACAACTCGATCCGATGCAGTACCAGGTGGCACGTCAAGCCGCCACCGAACGGCCTTTCACGGGCCGATTCTGGGATCATTGGTCAGAGGGGGCTTACCGCTGCGTGGGCTGCGGCCAGGCCTTGTTCGAGAGCGAAACCAAGTTCGACGCCGGCTGCGGTTGGCCGAGTTGGTGGCAAGAGATCGAGCCCGGTCGCGTCGAACGCCTGGTCGATGACAGCCTGGGGATGCGGCGGGTGGAAGTTCGCTGCGTCCAGTGCGGCACCCACCTGGGCCATGTCTTCGACGACGGCCCCGAGCCGACCGGCGAGCGCTTTTGCATCAATTCGGCAGCGATAGACTTCCTACCCAAGACCTGAACCCGCGCGCGGCTGGCCCGACCGGCCGCGCCCGATACACTGCGCCTCCATGAAAATTCTGCTCGACTTTCTGCCGATCCTGCTGTTTTTCGGCACTTTCAAATACACCGAATCGAACAAGGAATGGGCCGCGGCATTTGCCACCGAGCACCTGGGATTTTTGGTGGACGGCGGCAAGGTCGGCATCGCAGAAGCCCCGGTGATGCTGGCCACCGTGGTCGTCGTGATCGCCTCACTCGCCCAGGTGGCTTGGCTGAAGTCGCGCGGCAAAAAGGTTGACCTGATGCTGTGGATCAGCCTGGGGCTCGTGGTGGTGCTCGGAGGCCTGACGATCTGGCTGCACAGCGAGACTTTCATCAAGTGGAAGCCCACCGGGCTGTACTGGGCGATGGGCTTGGCCTTCGTGATCAGCCAAACCTTCCTGGGGCGCAACCTGCTCAAACTGATGATCGGCCAGCAGATGAGCTTGCCCGAACCGGTGTGGCGGCGCCTGGGACTGGCTTGGGCGGCCTTCTTCGCCGCAATGGGCTTGCTCAACCTGTGGGTGGCCTACAACTTCAGCACCGCCATCTGGGTCAACTTCAAGCTCTTCGGAGGCATCGGCCTGATGCTGCTGTTCACGCTGGCCCAAGGCCTCTACATCAGCCGTCACCTGCCCACTGACGACAAGAGCGCGGCCAAGGATCCAGGATGAGCGTGTCGGCGCAACAGATAGAGCAGGCGCTGCGCGAGGCGATCGCGCCACTGCAAAGTCTGCAGGTCATCGACGAGAGCCACCTGCACGCGGGCCATGCGGGCGCGGCTGAAGGCTCTCATTTCAGGGTGAAGATCGCCAGCGCGTCGATGACAGGACTGACCCGGCTGGCACGCCACAGGCTTGTGTATGATGCTCTGCGCGAGCTGATACCCCAGGGTGTTCACGCCCTGGCGATCGAGGCCCACAGCCCTGCCGAGGCCTGATCCGAAGTTTTGGCCAGGGCTGTCCGCATCTGGTCGCTCCCCGCCGCCCGACCCAAGGGCGCGCCCATTCCGTCCTCTAGAAAAGGCCACACAGCCCATGATTCGCAACATTTCCGCCGCCCGACTCTCCGCCATCGCGGTCGCAGCCTCCTTGCTGCTGCCGCTGGCCGCTGAGGCCCAGAACATCGCGCTGGTCAACGGCAAGTCGGTCCCCAAAGCCCGCGTCGAACTGCTGCTGCAGCAAGCCCAACGCGCCGGCCAGCAGGTCACGCCCGAGATGCAGGGCATGGCCAAGGACGAGGTGGTACGGCGCGAGATATTCGCCCAGGAAGCCGAAAAACGCGGCATCGCCGGCCAAGCCGATTACAAGGCGCAGATGGAGCTCGCCCGCCAGAGCATCCTGATCCGCGAACTGTTCGAGGACTTCAAGAAAAAGAACCCGGTCAGCGACGCGGAAGCCAAGGCTGAATACGACAAGTTCAAGACCCAGTCCACCGGCACCGAGTACCGCGCCCGCCACATTCTGGTGGAAG
>CALQBT020000443.1 GCA_943328885.2 Bordetella parapertussis
CGCTGCCGGTCAGGACATCGTCGCCCGTCGTGCCGACCTGGTCGACAGCGGTCTGCGCGAAAGCGCCGGTGGTCGAGCCGAAGATCAGGTAGCTGCGCCCGGCGTCGATGCCACCGGCCGGGTCGGCCAGGCTGGCGCCGACGATCAGGTCGGCCAGGCCGTCGCCGTTGACGTCGCCGGCCGCCGCGACGCTGACGCCGCTGCCGTCGCCCGCACACTGGCCGTTGATGACGAAGCCGCCGACGCCGGTGCCGAGCAGCGACAGTTCGATGTTGCCGTTGGTCTTGCCGAACACCACGTAACTGCGTCCGGCATTGGTGCCGGCGCTGGGGTCGGCGTCGGGTACGCCGATGATCAGATCGGCCAGGCCGTCACCGTTGATGTCGCCCGCCGCCGCGACGCTGTACCCGCTGCGGTCACCCGCGCAGGCACCCTTGATGGTAAAGCCGCCGCCGGTGCTCGCAGTGACCCCGCCGGTGCCGGTCTTGCCAAACACGACGTAGCTGCTGCCCGCGTCCTCCCGGGCCGCCATCGGGTCGGAATAGGGCGCGCCGATGACCAGGTCGGCCAGGCCGTCGCCGTTGACATCGCCGGCGGCGGCCACGCTGAAGCCGCTCTGTTCCCCCTGGGCGGGACCCACAATCACAAAGCCGCCGCTGCCCGATCCGGCGGGCGGCGCGATCGCGCTGAGCGCGACCGGGCTGCCGTCGGACTTGCCGAACACCACATAGCTGTGCCCCCTGTCGCTCCAGCCCCCAGAGTCGCCCTTGGGCGCGCTGACGATCAGGTCCGCCAGACCGTCGCCGTTGACATCGCCAGCGCCAGCGACGCTCCAGCCGCTTTGGTCGAAGGCATTGGCGCCGTTGATCGCGAAGCCGCCGGTCCCCGCAGCGACCGCGCTGAGGCTGACGCTGGCGCCCGTGCTCTTGCCGAACACCACATAGCTGCGACCGGCATCAGTGCCGGCAGCCGGGTCGGCGAGCTTGGCGCCGACGACCAGGTCGGCGAGGCCGTCGCCGTTGACGTCGCCGGCTGCGGCCACGCTGAAGCCGCTGGCGTCGCCCGCGGCCTGGCCGTCGATCGCGAAACCGCCGATGCCGGCTGCCACCGCGCTGAGCTCGACCGCCGTGGTGCCGGACTTGCCGAACACCACATGGCTGCGCCCGGCACCCGTGCCATCGCCAGGCGCACCGACGATCAGGTCGGCCAGGCCGTCACCGTTGACATCACCCGCTGCCGACACGCTGAGGCCGCTGGCGTCGCCTGCGCACTGGCCGTGGATGGCGAAACCGCCCACGCCCGCGGCCACCGCGCTGAGGTCGACCGGCGCAGCCGACGTGCTGCCGAACACCACATAACTGCGCCCGGCGTCGGCACCCGAAGCCGGGTCGGCGTTGCGGGCACCGATGATCAGGTCGGCCAGGCCGTCCCCGTTGACGTCGCCGGCGCTGGCCACGCTCAGGCCGCTGGCGTCGCCGGCGGCGTCGCCGTTGATCACGAAACCGCCGGTACCGGCCGCGATGTTCGACAGCCAGACGGGCACGCGGGTGTCGTAGTCGACAGTTTGCGGTATGAAGGCCGCCAGGCTCTGGTTGCCCACCAGGTCGGTCGACGTGCCGGCGGCCACATCGACCGTGATCCTGCCCGTCAAGCCCTGGGGCGGCGAGACCACCAGCGTGTAGAACTTGGCGCTGACCGCAGTGAACAAGCCCTTGGTCGCACCGCCGCCGATCGTGACGTCGCTGGCGTCAAAGCCGGTCACGTCCTCTCGAAAAGTGAAGGTGTACGTGCGGTCGACACCCGGCCCGAGCGCGATGGAGCTGTTCGCGGGGGTGATCACCGGTTGGGGCTTGGTGGCATCGATCGTCAGGGCCACGCCCGTGGCCTCGCCGCGGTTGCCTGCCAGGTCGGTGAAGGTGGGCGCGGAAGCGGACCCGGCCACGAAACCGATGGTGGCGAACGTGCCGTTGGCGTTGGCGGTGAAGACCGCGGTGTAGACCAAGGGGTTGCTCGCACTCTGCACCAGACCGGACAGGGTGCCGCCCGAGACGGTCAGGTCGCTGCTGGCCGTGAAGGTCGAGCCCACGTCTTCGCTGAACGTGATGGTGATGTTGCTGGTCCCCGAGCCCTTCAGCGTGGTCTTGTCGGCGGTGATGACGGCGGTGGGCGCTTTCGTGTCGAAGTAGATCGTGCTGCTGACGGCCTGGCCGACCGGGTTGCCGAACGCGTCCTGGAACATGCCGGCGGGGATGGTGATCACCGCGCTGCCGTTGTCGACGTTGGCTGGCGGGGTGTAGGCCACGTCGGCCTTGGTCCCCGAACCCGCTTCCGCCAAGACGCTGCCGGCGCTGGTCAGCATGCCGCTTCGCTTCCAGTAGTAGCTCGCTTGGTTGGTAGTGATAACCAGGTCCCTAGGATCTGAAAAATTCAGCACGAAATTGGCCGACTGGCCGACCAACAGGGTTGTGACCGCCGCCGTGCCGGGGCTGGCGATACCGGTGCTGGAGCTCACCACCCGGAGCGTGGGTGCACCCCAGGTCACCACCGGCGCCGCGGTGTCGATGCTGTAGGCCTCATAACCCGGTATGTGAGCCTGCGACGGGGTGATCCAGGTCGCGGCGCTGCCAGCGTTGCCAGCCGCATCGCGGTAGCCGCCCGCCACGACCGAGACGCTTCCAATGCCAAGATAGTTGGGCGCCGGCGTGAACAAGCCGTAGAGCTTGGTCGTGTCACCGCTCTTGGTGTAGAGCGCGCCGACCGTGCCATTGCTCACGACCAGGTCGCCGCTGCTGCCGTCCCAGGTGAAATCGACTGGCGGGGTCTCACCGAAGCTGAAGCTCAGCTCGGCAGTGGTGCCTGCACCGAGCTTGGTGGCGTTGCCGCTACTAGCGATCGTCACTGACGGCCCCCGCATGTCCATCTTCAGACTGAGCGGGGGCGCGGCAGAGCCGCTGTTGCCGTACTGGTCTTTGAACGCACCATTCATAAAGACCGTAGCTGTCGTCGTCGGGGCCTGGCTCGGATTGTCTGGGCTGGCGGTGAAGATGGCGGTGTAGACCAGCGGGTTGTTCGCATCCCGGGCCGACAGACTCAAGCTGCCGCTAGCACCCGCGCCGCCGCTAGAGATCATGAAGTTCGACCCGAGGAAGGCGCTGCTGGTGCTCGGCGTCAGGAAGAGCGGGTTGTTGTTGTACGGGTCCTCGTCGAAG
>CALQBT020000444.1 GCA_943328885.2 Bordetella parapertussis
CTCGATGTGGCCGACCCTGCGCATGAAATTCTGCCCGTCCTCGCTCTGCGCAGGCTCGTGCTTTTGGAACAAGCGGCTGAGCGATGACATCGCGAAACGGATCGTGCTGAGCGGTGTCTTGAGCTCATGCGTGAGCATCTCGATCATCGCGCCACGCTCGCTGTGCCGCTCGGCATCGGTGCGAAGTCGTGCTTGTTCGATTTCAATCTTCAGGTATTTGTCAGCCCGGTCCATGTTCCGACGTTTGTGCTCAGTCAGCAGGATCCAGACGACAAACAAGCCGATCGGTGTGCCATTCAAGCGCCAGTCGAGTAGTCCGAAATCAACCGCGCCACTGGGGGAGAAATCCAGCACGATCAAATATCCAGTCGCCAGCAGCGCGGTGTAGAGCAATGCCCCGACGAGCAAGGTATTTCGAAGCAAGCTCGGCAATTGGCCCGCGGTGATCAGGCCTTGCACCAACACGATCGCCGCCAGGACCTGCGCGACGAAGTTGACCTGCACCGATCGATGGATTTGACCGGCCAGCAGCAACAGCACGGCCACACCATACATCGCCATCAGGCCGATGAACAGCCGCCGATAGGACAGCGCGGGTCGATAAGGTACCAACACCAGCCAAAAAATCAGCGCGAGCGACGCGTTTCTGAGATTGAACAGCAGTGCAATCGTCCAGTCCAGCAGTTCGAGATTTGAGTCATCAACCGATAGATAGCCGGTGCCCAGCAAGAACAGGCAAGTGACGACCACTTGATGGCTGCAGTAAATTTTCAACAGCGCTGTTCGCTCCAGCGCCAGCAACATCAGGCCGACCAGCAACAGCACCGAGCCAGCGACCAAGGCTGCCGTCAAAAAGGACGCGCGTTTGACGACCACCGCGGTCAGGTCCGCAACCGGCACGAACTCGGCGGTCACAAACGGAAAACCGGTGGTTTGGATCCGGAGATAGACCACTGTCGCGCCCTGCTCGAGAGCTTCGACCGCGAAACAATACAGATCGTCATGACAGACCGTCTTGAGCCTGGCCCGCAGGTCACCGGCGAGCTTGACCGCCCACCGACCCTCGACCTGCTGGTAGACGTCCAGCTTGTCCAGCGCGTAAGGGCCGACGCGAAGCATCAGCGGCTGAGCGAGTTCGGCAGACCGATCGATTGGCCGCAAGGTCATGCGCACCCAGGTGACCGGCGCATCGAAGCCCAGGCCAAAACGGCCGGATACCGGTCTGAAACTGACGCTGGGGGCGGTGTCGATCGTCAGTTTCTCACCGGCGTCCTGGTAGACGGCGGTCTCGACGTCGTAGCCCGCGACCTGTACGCCCGCCTGCGACCATCCCGGCACCAGCAGCAGCATCAACCACAAGCAATGTACAAATTTAAACAATATCGCTCAATTTACAGTTGATCGCATCAGCATGATCGTACTACCGTCCAAAGCCCGACAATCGAGCGCATGCACCTGCTCTACCTGCACGGATTCCGCTCGTCACCGGACTCGTTCAAGGCCAGGCGACTCAAGGCCTGGCTCGACGCGCACCGGCCCGACGTGGTCTGGTGCTGCCCGCAATTGCCGCCGTCGCCGCGCCAGGCCTGGGCGCTGGTAGAGCGGACCACCGCAGGCTGGCCCAGCGATGCGATGGCGGTGGTCGGCAGCTCGCTGGGTGGCTTCTACGCCACCGCGGTGGCCGAGGCCAGAGGCTGCCGGGCCATGCTGCTGAACCCGGCGATCGACCCCGCGCGCGACTTGGCGCGGCATGTCGGCGAGCAAACCCAGTTCCACAAGCCCGAAGAACGCTTCTTGTTCCGCGCCGAATACCTGGCCGAGCTGCGCGAATTGACCGTCCCGACCATCACCCATCCCGGCCGCTACGGCGCGCTGATCGCCAAAGGCGACGAATGGCTGGATTGGCGCGAGATGACCGGCCGCTACCCCGGCTTGCCCGCCGCCAACCTGCGATTGCTCGAAGGCAGCGACCACGCGATCTCGGATTTCGACGATCACCTCCTGTTCATCCTTCAATTCCTGACACTATGCGACTGAAAAACAAGGTTTCCATCATCACAGGCGCAGCCCAGGGCATCGGCCTGGCGACCGCGCTGAAATTTGCCGAAGAGGGCGCGACCGTCGTCGTCTGCGACCTGCGCGCCGAGGGTGTGGACGCGGCGGTGGCGGCGGTCAACGCGCGCAGCACGGCGCTACACGGTTCGGCAGGCGCGCAGGCACTGGGCTTCGCGCTCGACGTCACCGACCGCGATGCGCTAGACGCGATGGTGGCGGCCGTCACGCAGCGACTCGGCCGGGTCGACGTGCTGGTCAACAACGCCGGCATCACCAAGGACGCGCGGCTGCAGAAGATGACGGTCGCGCAGTTTGACGCGGTCATCGACGTCAACCTGCGCGGCGTGTTCCATGCGACCCAGGCCGTGCTCGAGCCGATGCTGGCCCAGGGATCGGGCGTGATCCTCAACGCCAGCAGCGTGGTCGGGATCTACGGCAATTTCGGCCAGACCAACTACGCCGCGTCCAAGTTCGGCGTGATCGGTTTTACCAAGACCTGGAGCCGCGAGCTCGGGCCCAAGGGCATCCGCGTCAACGCGGTCGCACCTGGCTTCGTCGAGACGCCGATCCTCGCCACGGTGCCCGAAAAAGTGCTGCAGCACATGCGCGACCAGGTGCCGCTGCACCGATTGGGGCGTCCCGAGGAGATCGCCAACGTCTACGCCTTCCTGGCCAGTGACGAGGCGAGCTACATCAACGGTGCGGTGATCGAGGTCTCGGGCGGCATGACGGTGTGAGCGCTTGATCGGGCCCGTTCAGATGCCGGGCAGCCAGGTCTTACAGCTTCATCGTCTTGTTGAAGGCCGCGCAGCTGACTTTTCAACGCTGCTGAGACCTTGAGCGAAACCAGCCCGTGCACCCGCCGCGCACCGACCATCGCGAACACCTCGCCGCGGACGAACTCATGCCGCTCGGACTGGGTTTCCTCCCAGGCCAGGAAATCGGCAAGGCTCAAGATCGGCTGTGCATGTCCCATGCGGTCGATCTTAGCGCCGGGCCGCCAGCGGCGACAATCCTGCGCATATGTCCTCCTATGCCTTGTTCGACGATGCCGGCAAGTTCCTCGCCGGCCGCCTGATGTCGGAAGCCGATGCCTCGGTACAGATTGAGCTTGAGTCCGGCAAGCGTGTCAAAGTGAAGTCCGCCA
>CALQBT020000445.1 GCA_943328885.2 Bordetella parapertussis
AAACCCGGCGAAGGCCCTGACCAACGGGCACGCGAGACCGGCCGCTATGAAATTTGCTTTGCTGGCCAGACGGCGACCGATCAGGTGCTGCGTGCGGTGGTCAAAGGCGACCGCGACCCGGGCTACGGGTCAACCGCCAGGATGATCGCCGAAGCCGCGATCTGCCTGGCGCACGATGTCGACCACCAGACCACCCCGGGTGGCGTGTGGACGCCAGGCGCCGCAATGGGACAGCGGCTGACACGGCGGCTCCAAGCCAGGGCCGGGTTGAGCTTCGAGATCGAAGCGTCTGCCAAGACCTGACCCAGCCGCCGCGTCCAGCAGCCAAGCCCCAGCCCCAAGCATTAGAGATTTGCATTGAACGAATCGATTTGACAAAAGATAATTCTGATCCGATACTGAAACCAAAGCCCGCCGCCGGTTGCGGGCCCTCCTGGAGCCCGATCTTGAGCAAAGCCTTCGCCAGTCAAGCCGACCTTGACGTCAAGCAGGTCAGCTTTACCAAGCTGTCCGACAACGCCTACGCCTACACCGCCGAGGGCGACCCAAACACCGGCATCATCATCGGCGACGATGCGGTGCTGGTGCTCGACACGCAGGCCACGCCGGTGATGGCGGCCGACGTGATCCGCCGCATCCGCGAGGTCACCGACAAACCCATCAAGTACGTGCTGCTGACCCACTACCACGCGGTGCGGGTGCTGGGCGCCTCAGCCTACAAGGCCGAAGGCTGCGAGCACATCATCGCCAGCCACGACACGCTGGATCTGATCCGCGAGCGCGGCGAGCAGGACAAGGCGAGCGAGATCGGCCGTTTTCCGAGGCTGTTCCAGAACGTCGAGAGCGTGCCGCCAGGCCTGACCTGGCCGACGCTGACCTTTACCGGCAAGATGACGCTGTGGCTGGGCAAGCTCGAGGTGCAACTGCTGCAGCTCGGACGTGGCCACACCAAGGGCGACACGGTGGCCTGGTTGCCGGCTCAAAAAATCCTGTTTTCGGGCGATCTGGTCGAGTTCGATGCCACGCCTTACGCCGGCGATGCGTATTTCAAGGACTGGCCGGCAACCCTCGACAACATCGCTGCACTGCAGCCGGCGCAGTTGGTGCCAGGCCGCGGCGCCGCGCTGACCACGCCCGAGGCCGTGGCCGCTGGCCTGGCTGGCACGCGCGGCTTCATCGCCGACGTGCACGAGGCGGTCAAGGCCGGCGTGGCAGCAGGCAAAGACCTGAACGCGGTCTACAAGGACACGATGGCCAGGCTGACGCCCAAATATGGCCACTGGGTGATCTTTCAGCACTGCATGCCCTTCGACGTGACGCGCTGCTTCGACGAGGTGACGCAATACCCAGACCCACGGATCTGGACCGCCGAGCGCGACGTGCAGATGTGGAAGGCGCTCGAGCAATGAGCGCCTGAAGTCAAGCCGATGCTCAGCACCTACACCTACCCTCGCTACGCGTACCGCAGGCCGGCCGAACTCGACACCCCCGGCAGCATCCAACGCCACCCAGTGGTGGTGGTAGGCGCAGGCCCGGTCGGCTTGGCAGCGGCGATAGACCTGGCCCAGCAAGGCCTGCCGGTGCTGCTGCTCGACGACGACGACACCGTCAGCCTGGGCTCGCGCGGCCTGTGCTACGCCAAGCGCACGCTCGAGATCCTGGACCGGCTGGGCTGCGGCCAAGCACTGGTCGACAAGGGCGTGACCTGGAACGTCGGCCGCACGTTTTTCGGCGACAACGAGGTGTTTCACTTCAACCTGTTGCCAGAGGCCGGCCATCGGCGCCCGGCGATGGTCAACCTGCAGCAGTACTACCTCGAGCAGTACCTGGTCGAACGCGCGATGGCCTTGCCAGGGCTGGACCTGCGCTGGCGCCACAAGCTGCTGAGCGTGACGCCGCAGCCAGACGGCGCGCAGCTCGAGGTCGAGACCGCAGACGGTAACTACACCCTCCACGCCGACTGGCTGGTCGTGGCCGACGGCACGCGCAGCCCAGTGCGGCGCCAACTCGGCCTCGACATCGAGGGCCGGGTCTTCCAGGACCGCTTTCTGATCGCCGACGTGGTGCTCAAGACCGAGATGTTTGCCGAAGGCGCAGCCGAGCGCTGGTTCTGGTTCGACCCGCCTTTCCACCCGAACCAAAGCGTGCTGCTGCACCGCCAGGCCGACGGCGTCTGGCGCATCGACTTCCAACTCGGCTGGGATGCCGACCCGGAACAAGAGCGCCAACCCGAACGCGTGATCGCGCGCATCCGCGCGATGCTCGGGCCTGAACGCGAGTTCGAGCTCGAATGGATCAGCGTCTACACCTTCCGGTGCCGGCGCATGCAGCGCTTGCGTCACGGCAGGCTGCTGTTCGCCGGCGACGCCGCGCACCAGGTCTCACCCTTCGGCGCACGCGGCGCGAACTCGGGCATCCAGGACGCCGACAACCTGGGCTGGAAGCTCAAGCTGGTGATCGCCGGGCTGGCGCCCGAGGCGCTGCTCGACAGCTATGACCAGGAGCGGGGTGCAGCGGCCGACGAGAACTTGCTGAACTCCACCCGATCGACCGACTTCATCACGCCCAAGAGCGAGGTGTCAAAAGACTTCCGCAACGCAGTGCTGTCGCTGGCCGGCACGCATGGCTTCGCCCGGCTGCTCGTCAACTCGGGCCGCTTGTCGGTGCCTGCGCACTTGACGGGCTCGCCGTTGAACACGCCCGACAGCACCGCCTTCGAAGGCCGGATGCAGCCCGGCGCGCCGATGGCCGATGCGCCGGTACAGCACGAAGGACAGGACAGCTGGCTGCTGAACCACGTCGGTGGCAGCTTCTCGCTGCTGCTGTTCATCGAAAGCACCGAGGTACTGGACCAGGCCGCGCTTGCTGCGATCAAGGCGCTGGCCGCTGGGCCGATACCGGCACGCGCGCTGCTGGTGGCCAAGCAGCCCGGCGCGGCACCGCCAGGCTGCACCCTGGTGGTCGACCACCAAGGCTTGGCAGCGCAGCGCTTCGACGCGCTGCCCGGCACCGCTTACCTGTTGCGCCCCGACCAGCATGTGGCTGGGCGCTGGCGCTCGCTGGCTGACGGCGTGGTGAGCGCTGCGCTGGCTCGCGCGACCGCCAACGACCTGGAGCCCCAGCGATGACCTATCTGCAGACCGATCCCAACTTTGGTGATCCGCAGGCGCGCTACCTCAA
>CALQBT020000446.1 GCA_943328885.2 Bordetella parapertussis
CCACGACCCGTATCTGCTGGCTGTAGGGGCCAATAAAGCCCGTGACCAGCACCGTCACGACAGGATCTCTAACATACTTGCTGAGCTGCTTTTCAACGTCGCGCGCGAGCTCGACCGAAGTCTTGCCTTGCGCTGAGATCTCCTCGACCAGCGGCGCAGCCACCTTGCCGTCGGGGCGAACCGGGACGGCCATTGACAGTTCCGGGTTGCGCCAGACGATGATGTTCAACGAGTCTCCGGCGCCGATCCGATAGGTGTAGTCCTGCGAGCTCAAGACCGTCGGTGCCATGGGGAGGTCGATCCTGCTGGCGCAGCCTGTCGCCAAGACACAGAATGTCGAGAAAAATATCAGCCTGCATACCCAGGCTCTGATGCGAATCAAAGATTTTTTCACTTGATTTGTCCTGAATTTTCGGCGCGTTGAGGTCGGATCGACAAAGAGAGGTCTGAGACAAGCGCCTGATCGGGGATCCGGGGCGAATCCTCTTACTTGATGAACCGCAATGTTGTCATGCCAACGAAGGATCTCAGCCTCCCAGTGCCTGTCTAGTGCGTCCTATAGAGCGCAAAGTTCACGACACTCGATGGTTTGTGTTTCAACTTTTCGAGAGACAACCGTGAGTTCAATGCGGAGACCTTGCAAAGTGATAATGTTCACAGGCAGCGTCAACGAAACGGTTCAGTCATCCGCCGCCACTGCGCTTTCGATCTGGATGAACGGCCCAACCAGCGATAGGCGCCATGATCGAGACCTTGGTCATCGCGCGGCTTCGGCCTGCGGGTCGACACCAAGAAGCGTGCAGGTTTACACGGCGATCGCCCGCATGCTCAATCTGGGCTTGGGGCCGGAATGCGTCGGTCCGGCCCGCTCCTTGACCGAGTGAATTCCCCGGCGCGGCTGTGCAGCGACGCGTCTACAGCACCCGGCCGCTGACCGACAGTGACAAGCACAACCTGGAGCGAGCGATGACAGCTATCCTCGGCTTCTGTGGATAACTTTGTGGGAAACCGGCTTTCGGCTGCGCTAAGTGCTTGATCCAACGGACTTCTCGCCGCTTTGCCAGATCCTGAGGCAGTTGGTGAAAAATATGCTTAATCAAACACTTAGCGTGATATCGAGGCCAGTTTCAAGCCTTTTTGTGAATTTTCTAGTGTCTTTTGCCGCCGGCCATGAACTGGGGATAAGTTTAAAGATGAGCGGTTCGCTGGCAGCAGTTCAGGCGTCAATGACTAGCGGGAGATGGGCGCGGCACGATGGGCGCGCGAGTGACTGTGCACTGCCTCGACCAAGGCCTGGACGTTGTCGGGCGGGGTGTGCTGGTTGATGCCGTGACCCAGGTTGAAAACATGCCCGCCGCAGCGGCCGTCCGCGCGCTGGGCCATACCAAAGCTGTCGAGCACGGCGCGCGCTTCGGCCGCCACCGCGTCAGGCGTGGCAAACAACACCATCGGATCGATGTTGCCTTGCAGCGCCACTCGGTCATCGATGCGGACTCGCGCGCCAGCCAGATCACAGGTCCAATCCAGGCCGACCACGTCGGCGCCGGTGGCTGCAATCTGCTCCAACCACAGACCGCCGCCCTTGGTGAAGACGATGGCCGGCACCCGTCTGCCGTCGTGCTCGCGTTGGAGCTGCGACATCACACGCCGGGTATAGGCCAGGCTGAACTGGTGGAAAGCGCGGTGCTCGAGCACGCCACCCCAGGAGTCAAAGATCATCACCGCTTGGGCGCCAGCCTCGATCTGGGTATTGAGGTAGACCGCGACCGCATCGGCGTTGATCGCCAGGATGCGGTGCAACAGGTCGGGCCGGGCATAGAGCATGGTCTTGATCTGGCGGTAATCGTCAGAGCCCGCGCCTTCGACCATGTAGCAGGCGAGCGTCCAGGGACTGCCGGAAAATCCGATCAAGGGCACGCGGCCGTTGAGCGCGAGCCGGATCGATCTCACCGCATCGAACACATAGCGAAGTTTGCCCATGTCCGGCACCGCCAACGCAGCGACCGCCGCTTCGTCACGCACCGGATGGGCAAAGCGCGGACCTTCGCCGACGCCGAAGCTCAGACCCAGGCCCATGGCGTCAGGCACGGTGAGGATGTCGGAAAACAGGATCGCCGCATCCAGCGCGTAACGCTCGAGCGGCTGCAGCGTGACCTCGGTGGCGAATTCAGGGTTGGTCGCCAGGCCCATGAAACTGTTGCCCGCCTTGACCCGGGTCGCGCGGTATTCCGGCAGGTAGCGGCCGGCCTGGCGCATCAACCACAGCGGCGTGTAGTCCGTGGGCTGGCGCAGGCAAGCGCGCAGGAAGGTGTCGTTTTGCAGCGGTGCAGTCATCGTTCGATTATCGGCGGGCCCTCCACCGAATCAGTGTTCGCGCCACCACGATCGCCCGTCGCCAAGACAAGCTGCTTCGACTATGCTGCCGCCTGCAAGCCTGATGCCGCACAAAGATCGGGCCGACCCTGGCGTTTGTCCAACCCTCTGGAGGGGCGGTCGCTGCCGGGTGGTGAACTGAAGCAGGAGATTTTCATGACCCCCATCCGTTCCATGCTGAGCGTGGCGACCCTGAGCTGCGCCGCGCTGTTGTCGGGCTGCGGTTACAACGATTTCCAACGCCTCGACGAAGAGGTCAAGGCCGGCTGGAGCGAAGTGCTCAACCAATACCAGCGCCGCAGCGACCTGATCCCCAACGTCGTGGCCACCGTCAAGGGAGAGGCTGGTTTCGAGCAAGAGACCTTGACCAAGGTGGTCGAGGCCCGGGCCCGAGCCACCGGCATCCAGGCCACGCCCGAGTTGATCAACAACCCCGAGGCGTTTCAGAAATTCCAGGCCGCCCAGAGCCAGCTCAGCGGTGCGCTCAGTCGCTTGCTGGTGGTGAGCGAGAACTATCCCAACCTGAAGGCCAACCAGGGTTTCCAGGATCTGCGAGTGCAGCTCGAAGGCACCGAAAACCGCATCACGGTCGCGCGCAACCGCTACATCAAGACGGTGCAGCAGTACAACGTGCTGACGCGCAGCTTCCCGAGCAACCTGACGGCCATGGTCTTCAGTTACGCGACCAAGCCAAGTTTCACGGTGGCCAATGAGTCTGCCATCAGCGCGCCACCGGCCGTGAGCTTCGACAAGCCCGCCAGCAAGTGAGGCGGGGCAGTCGATCATGATCTGG
>CALQBT020000447.1 GCA_943328885.2 Bordetella parapertussis
AGGTCCGGACCGCGACGACGCCTCGGTTAGCGCGACTGACATGCCGCCCCCGCATGGGTCATTTCAAGGGTGAAGCGCTGCATGTCCCAGGCGCCCGTGGGGCAACGCTCGGCGCACAGGCCGCAGTGCAGGCAGAGGTCTTCGTCCTTGACCATCACACGCAAGGTCTTGAGCGGGCCGCTGACATAGAGGTCTTGCTCGGCGTTGTTCGCCGGCGCGCTCAGCCGGGTGCGCAGATCGGCTTCTTCGCCGTTGTCGGTGAAGCTGATGCAATCCATCGGGCAGATGTCGACGCAGGCGTCGCATTCGATGCACTGCTTGTCATGGAACACCGTCTGCACATCGCAGTTCAGGCAGCGCTCGGCCTCCTTGAAAGCGGTGGCGAGGTCGAAGCCGAGTTCGACCTCGACCTTGATGCTGGCCAGCGCCTTCTCGGCGTTGGCCCATGGCACTTTGTATCGCTGGTCGTCGGACACCGAGTTGTGATAACTCCACTCGTGGATGCCCATCTTCTGCGACAGCAGGTTGAGGTGCGGCGGCGGACGCTGCGTGACCGGTTCGTTGTGCAGAAAGCGGTCGATCGACACCGCCGCTTCGTGGCCGTGGGCCACCGCGGTGATGATGTTCTTCGGGCCGAAAGCCGCGTCGCCGCCGAAGAACAGCTTGGGCACGCTGGACTGGAAGGTCTTTTCGTCAAGAACGGGCAGGCCCCAGCTGTCGAAGTCCACGCCGCAGTCGCGCTCGATCCAGGGGAAGCTGTTCTCCTGGCCGACCGCGATCAACACCTCGTCGCAGCCGAATTCGACTTCAGGGCCACCGGTGGGCACCAGGCTGCGTTTGCCTTTGGCGTCGTAGACCGCGCTGACGACCTCGAAGCGCATCGCCACGAGCTTGCCGCCTTCATGCACGAAAGACTTGGGCACGTGGAAATTGATGATCGGGATGCCTTCGTGCTGGGCGTCTTCTTTCTCCCAGGGCGAGGCCTTCATCTCTTCGAATCCCGAGCGCACGATGACCTTGAC
Organism: Bordetella parapertussis; assembly: GCA_943328885.2. Lineage (GTDB taxonomy): Bacteria > Pseudomonadota > Gammaproteobacteria > Burkholderiales > Burkholderiaceae_C > Pseudaquabacterium > Pseudaquabacterium parapertussis_A. The sequence goes on from CALQBT020000447.1 coordinate 1,023, forward strand.
GTCGTCAGCGCCGAGGCGGCGCGCCGAGCGGCAGCAATCCATCGCGGTGTTGCCGCCACCGAGCACGATCACCCGTTTCTTCACGCTCGTGACATGCTGGAACGACACCGACGCAAGCCAGTCGATGCCGATGTGGATGGACTCGGCGGCCTCGGTCCGACCTGGCAGGTCGAGGTCACGGCCGCGCGGCGCGCCGCAGCCTATGAACACCGCATCCCAGGGTTCGGCGAGCAAGGCGCTCATCGACTCGACGCGCTGGCCGGCGCGGAAATCGACACCGAGGTCGAGGATGTAGTTGCACTCCTCGTCGATCACGGTCTCGGGCAGCCGGAAGCGCGGGATCTGGGTGCGTATGAAACCGCCGGCTTTCTGCTCGCCGTCGAACACCGTGACCTCATAGCCCTGGGTCGCCAGATCGCGCGCCACGGTCAGCGAGGCCGGGCCGGCACCGACGCAGACGACCTTCTTGCCGTTCTTGCTGGTGGCACGCGGCATGCGTGCGCGCACGTCGTCGCCCTTGAAATCGGCCGCAACGCGCTTGAGGCGGCAAATCGCCACCGGCTCGGGCTTGGGGGCGTTCTCTTCCTCGACCCGGCCACGTCGGCAAGCGGGTTCGCAGGGCCGGTCGCAGGTCCGGCCCAGCACGCCGGGGAAGACGTTGGAGGCCCAGTTGACCATGTAGGCGTCGTCAAAACGACCTTGCGCGATCAGCCGAATGTATTCAGGGACGGGGGTATGGGCCGGACAGGCCCATTGGCAATCGACGACCTTGTGGAAATAGTTCGGGTCAGACACATCGGTAGGGCGCACGGGCGGTGATCTCCTGGTTTGGAGCGCCCATAGGCACGGCGGGCCGATCTTGGCAACCCGTGCAGGGCATTCCATGACACACCCCCTAGTCTACGCTGCGCACTGCCTTGCGCCTCTGCGGGGCAACCCGAACCTGGCGATTTGAACAACAGGTATGCCGGCGCTCAGACCAGCCGCAACACCTTGAGCAAGCCCTCGACCTTGCGGCCTTTGCGGGCGCGCTTGCCGTGGTGGTTGGCCAGTGCGGTGGCGCGCAGCACCTCGTCCTTGGGCTTGCCGCCACGCCCGCTGCCCAGCACCGTGAGCAAGTCGCCGCAGGTCGCCACCGACAGCAGCGGTGCGCTCGGGTCCACGTCCATCAGCGTCAAGCCCTTGCCGCCATGGGGCTGCAGCTTGAGCTCGTCGAGCGCGAACACCAGCAGTCGGCCATCCGTCGACAGACAGGCGACCTGGCTGTGCCTGGAGCCGACGACCACCGGCGCGAGCAGTTGTTCGCTGTCGTCCAGCGTCAGGAACGCTTTGCCCGACTTTTGCCGACCCTGCAAGTCGCCAGCATGGGCGAGCAGACCGTAGCCGCCGGTGTTGGCCAGCAGCAACAAACTCTGGCTGCCTCCGGCAAAGTAATGCGCGGGCTGGGTGCCAGGCTCGAGGTCGATCAGACTGGTCACCGGCACGCCGTCGCCGCGGCCGCCGGGCAGCGCAGCCACCGCCACCGAGTAGACCCGGCCGCTGCCCTTGGCCGCGCTGCCGAAGACCAGCAAGCTGTCGACGCTGCGGCACGCAAAGCTGCGGTAGATCGCGTCACCCGGCTTGAACTGCAGCGTCGCGGGGTCGATCTCGTGGCCTTTGAGTGCGCGCACCCAACCCTTGCCGCTGACGACCACGGTGACGGGCTCATCGACGAGACGGATCTCGGCCACCGCGCGCTTGTCGGCCTGGATCAGCGTGCGGCGCTCGTCGCCATGGGCTTTGGTGTCGACTTCTATCTCGCGAATCAGCAAGCGCTTGAGCGCGATCGCACTGCCGAGAATTTCCTCGAGCCTGGCCTGGTCTTCGCGCAAGGTCTTGAGCTCTTGCTCGATCTTGATTGCCTCCAGCCGCGCGAGCTGGCGCAGCCGGATCTCGAGGATGTCCTCGGCCTGTCGGTCGCTCAGCGCAAAGCGCTCGATCAGCGCGGGTTTGGGCTCGTCGCTGTGGCGGATGATGCGGATCACCTCGTCGATATTGAGCAGCACCAGCGCGCGGCCCTCGAGGATGTGGATCCGCGCCAGCACCCTGGCCAGCCGGTGCTGCGTGCGGCGCGACACCGTGGCCTCGCGAAACGCGATCCAC
>CALQBT020000448.1 GCA_943328885.2 Bordetella parapertussis
ACCTGGCGCACCACGCCAACGATGAAATCGGCAGTGCCTGCCGCCTGTGTAACCGGCAGCATGTGGCCACCCTCCACCAACAGCAGTTGGGCGCCGGGCAAGGCATCAACCAGACCTTGGCCTTGCTCGGCAGCGCTGAGCACCCGGTCACTGCGACCATACAACACGCGGACCGGCAAGCCCATGCCAGCGTAGCCGCTGATGAGGGCCGGCAGGTCTTGTGTCACAGCCGCCAGATCGGTCGACGCGCCGATGAAATGTGAGGGCCGTACACCCAGCAAGGCGCCACCTCGGGTGCCGAAATCCGCTGGCACCGGCTCCGGGCCAAACACCGCGGCCAGCACCGCGTCGCGTTTGGCGATCGCAGCGGGCAGCGCCCAGGTCCAGGCTGCGAGGCGGCGCAACAGCGGGTTGCTGATCATCAGCCCGTTGAATGCAACCGACACATGCTCAGGTTCCTGGGTGAGCGGCGACACCAGGGCCAGTGCGGCGACCTTGCCAGGATGTCGCTGCGCCAGCGCCAGCGCGATGGCACCGCCCAGCGAGTGGCCCGCCACCACCGGGCGACCGAGCTGCATGGCGTCGATCAACGCAGCCATGACATCGGCCTGGGCACCCAGCGCGGCAGAGGCGCCGGCATGGCGAACCGAGTAGCCCGCGCCGGGCCGGTCCATGACCACCACCCGGCACTGCGTGGCCAGGCGATCGACCACGCCATAGCTGAAGTTGCCCAGTTGACCGCCCAGGCCATGGATCAGCAACACCACCGGCGCCTGCTGGCCGGCCGGCAAAGACCCGGTGGGGCCTTTGTCCAGCACGTGCAGCCGGGCGCCAGGCACTTCGACCCACTGGCCCTGGGGCGGCAAGGCTGCTTCCACCCGTCGGGCGGTGCGCCAAGTGAACCAGACCAATCCGGCCATCATGGCGGCCACCAGGGCGGCCAGCACCGCCATTGCTATCAAGAAGTCGTTCATGGTTTGCTCTCCATTGCACCACACCAACTTGACAGTCGCGCGGCCTTCAATCCGTCACTCGCTTGGGCCGCGGCGGTGGCTTGGCCAGCAGAAACATCACCGAGCCGCCGCTAGCCACCAGGGCCAGCACCGTGAAACCGGTGCGGTAGTTGCCGGTCAGGTCGGCCAGGATGCCGGCCACCATCGGCCCGGCGACCTGCCCTAGCGCGATGATCACCGCCGACAGACCCAGGATCATGCCGATCGCGTTGCGGCCGAAGTAGTCTGCGCGGATGGCCTGCATGAAGGGGCCACGCAGCCCCCAGGCAAAGCCGTGCAATACCGCGAACGCCACCACCTCGGCGGCTTGTTGCGCATAAGTCAGCAGCAACAGCCCCAGTGCATGACCCAGCATGCACAGCGCGGCAACGCGGCGTTTCTCGAACCGGTCGCCGATCACCGTGCCCGCCAGCACGCCCGCGATCTGGCAGACCGTCATCAGCATGATGACCCACGCTGCCTGCGAAACCGAATAGCCCAGCGACTCCTTCATGTGGCTGATCGCATGGACGTTGACGGCGGTGACAACCAGCAGCGCAAAGCCATGGCCAAGCGCGAGCAGCCAGAACGCCGATGTCCTGAGGGCCTCGCGGGCGCTGAACTCGACCGTGTCGCGCTGGGCATCGGCCGAGCCTTCGGCCACCACCGCAGGCGGCAGTCCGTCGACCGTCTGGCCGTAGTCTTGCGGCCGACGCCGGATGACGCCCGCCAGCGGAAGGCCGACGGCGATCGCGATCAGCCCCGACGCCAACGCGGTCGTTCGCCAGCCGAACTGCTGCATCGACCAGGCCACCACCGGAACCATCAAGCCACCCAGGGCCAGACCGAGGCTGATGATCGACAAGGCGCGAGCGCGATAGCGTTCGAACCACTGGATCAGCGCGACTGACAGCGGAAAGTAGCCGCTCAGGCTGCTGCCGAGGGCCAGCAGCACAGCGCAGGCATAAAAGCCGGACAAGGACTCGATCCGGCTCATGGCCATGAAGCCGACGCCGAAGAACAGCATGCCGATCCGGATCATGGCCTGGGCCCCGAAACGGTCCATCAGCCAGCCCAGCACCGGGCCGATGATCGCCGCTTCGACCGACTGCAAAGCGGCCGCGCCCGACAGCGAGGTCTTGCTCCAGCCGCGCTCTTCAGCGAGCAGGGCGATGTAGGCGCCAAACGACTGTGACAGCAAGCCCGACAGCAGGAACTGGATACCGCAGGCAGCGCCGGCCATTCGCCAGCCATGGAAAACCTTCACAAGCTGGCAGACCTCTTCTTGGCTTGGTAGCGGGCCAAAGCCCACTGTGCCAGTGGCAGCACATGCTGTTGTGGCGTCTCCGCACCGGTTGTGCTGAGCAGCGCCTGAGTCTACCAGCGCGTTGCGTTGGCTTCATGGCGGCGCAACGCATGGAGCTGGCGATTTAGGTCGTCGAGGCGTTCAGTGCCCGCTTGGCCGACGCGTGATCCTTTGTCGGCAAGCAAGACATCAACCCAGACGCCGCGTTCAACGCGAACTCGACGGCTTTCGCGATCTTCAGGGTCGTCATCGGCGCGATCGGCCGCATCGAGGACTCGATCGCCTGTACGATCATCTCTGGCCTGAGACTGGCGCTTGTTCCCCGCGGGCCGCCCCCTCACCGACTGAGAGCCACCATGCGCAACATCACTGAACACAACATCACCGACGCGGTGCTGGCCCGCCTGGCCGATTGCAGCGATCCGCGGCTCAAGACGGTGATGGGCTCGCTGGTGCGGCACGTGCATGCCTTCGTCCGCGACGTCAAGCTGACCGAGCCCGAGTGGGAACAGGCCATCGCCTTTCTCACCGCCACCGGTCAGATGTGCAGCGACCAGCGGCAGGAGTTCATCTTGCTGTCAGACACGCTGGGCGTGTCGATGCTGGTCACTGCGCTGAACCAACAGCGCCCCGCAGGCGCCACCGAGGCCACCGTGCTCGGCCCGTTCCACGTCGCCGACGTGCCACTGCTCGGGCAAGGGGCCGATCTGGCCGGCGGCGCACCTGGCGAGGCCTTGTTCGCCGAGGTGCAGGTCGTCGACCTGGCGGGCGCGCCGGTCGCCGACGCGACGGTCGACATCTGGCAAGCGGACGCCCAAGGCCTGTACGACGTGCAGCGCCCGGAACTCGGCGGCCAA
>CALQBT020000449.1 GCA_943328885.2 Bordetella parapertussis
CTCGCAGGAGGCGCAGGTGGCGGTGGGCAAGCGCATGGTGCAGTTCCACACCACCAACGGTCTGGTGCGCAACCCGCAGTGGGACATCGGGCTGCAGAAGACGGGCTACATCTCCGAGGCCGGGCGCTGCATGGTGATGCAAGCCCAGATGGCTGGCCGCAAGCTGATCATGGTGCTGCTGGATTCGACCGGCAAGTACTCCCGCATTGGTGATGCCGAGCGCATTCGCAAATGGATGGGCGAGTCCGCTGCCCATGCCGGTCTAGCCTCTCGAAATTCCTGAGTTGTTTCTGGCCGAGGCATGTTATCGGGTTCAGCGTCCCCTGTGACCCAGCGAGGTCGATATCTGTGCTGCGGTTGACTGGACCCGCTCGGCCCAGCTTTCCTCCAGCCTGTCGGCAGGGGCGGAAATCGACAGGCCGGCGATCAATCTGTCTTGGTCGTTGAAGATGCCTGCGGCCATGCATCGAACACCCAGTTCCAATTCCTCGTTGTCCCTGGCGAGCGCATTTTGTCGCACCTGAGCGAGTTCCCGCTCGAGTGCTGGCAGTTCGGTGATGCTGTTTCGGGTGTGACCGGCCAGGCCGGTGCGAGCGGCATAAGCGCGCACCCGCTGCGGGTCGTCGTGTGCCAGGAACAACTTGCCCACCGAAGTCAGATGCAGCGGTGCGCTGCCACCCACCGCACGCACCACCTGCATGCCCGATCGCTCGCTGTAGGTCCGTTCGATGTAGACGATCTCGTCGCCCTGGCGCACCGACAGGTTCACCGGTTGATGGGTCAGTTTGTGCAATTCGCGCATCGGCCCGAGTGCTGCGTCGCGCACGTCCAGCCTGGCTTTGACCAGGTTGCCAAGTTCGAGCAAGCGCATGCCCAAGCGGTAGCTACCGGCTTCGGGTCTGTCAACCAGCCTGCCGATGGCAAGATCGTTGAGGATGCGGTGTGCGGTGGACGGATGGAGGCCGGTGGTTTCGCTCAGTTGCTTGAGCGAGACCGGATCTTGGTGGGCAGCCAAGGCATCCAGCAGCGAAAAAAGGCGCTCGATCACTTGAATCGCTGGTGTCTGGCTGTCTTGTTTGGGGGTCATCTTGGTGTCCTGGGGAGACCCGCTATTTTGCATGGCGAAATGGCAATTGGCATTGTGGTGTGGTCAGCAGGCGACGGATCCCGATGCGCGGGCAGGTCGAATCTGGATCGTGCCGCCGCGCTCAGGCCAATGCTTGCGCTGCTGCCAGGCCTGAGCGCACAGCGCCTTCCAAGGTCGCAGGGTAGTCACCGGCGATGTAGTCACCTGCGGCGACCAAGTCGGCCGAGATGGTCATCGGCGGACGGTCCAGGCCGGGCGTGCAGGCAAAGGTGGCGCGGCGTTCAGCGCTCAGATGCTGCAGCGCATCGGTAGCCATGAAAGCGCCTGCAAAGGCTTTGCGGGCCTGTTGCAGCACCAACTGGCCGCAATCGGCCAGTCCTTGACTTAGCCACGGCGCTGCGCCGCTGATGACAAAGGCATAGCAGCCCGGTTTTGTGCCGAGCGCACCGAGGTCGAACACGAACTGGGCCGGTGCCTGCGCGCCGGCGCGCAGCGCCAGCATGGCTTGTGGCAGGCGTAGCGATGCGTCGGCCAGGTAGGCGGTGACGATGGGCTGGTAGCGCAGCGCGGCGGCTCTGGCAGACCAACGTGGTTCGAGGGGTGCTGCCAGGCGGGCCGCTTCCTTCGCGCTGCAAGCCAGCACCACGCCGTCGAAGGGCTCATCGTCGAGCCGCCAGCCCGTATCACTGCGCTGCAGCGACTGCACGCGCCGACCGAACTGGCAATTCGCACCGGCAGCCAGCAGCCAGGCCCAGGCCGGATCGGGCAGCAGGTCTGACAGCGGCGCCCTGGGTAGCAAGAGGTCGGCGCTGCCACGGCCGGCAAACAGCGCGTCGCGCAACACCCGCAGGAATACGCGGGCACTGGCTTGTTCGATGGGTGTGTTGAGCGCGGCCACACACAAGGGTTCGACCAGGTCTTGGAGCACCGGGTCAGGCAGCCCTGCGCACAATTGCTGCACCGACAGGCTCGGGTCGCAATCGAAGCCCTTGACCAGCCAACCCGAAGCATTGCGCAGCAGTGCCAGCCGGTGCGACCAGCGCCAACCGCGGGCGTCGAGCACGGCACGGATGAAGGCCAGCAACGGTGCGCCCGCAGGCAAGGCCAGGCCCTGACCATCGGGGTAAATCAGCCTCAAGGGCTGGCGCAGCAGCAGTGCTTGGGGGTCGGCGCCGACACGGCGCATCAGCGCCAGCGTGGCGCTGTACGCACCGATCAGGATGTGCTGGCCGTTGTCGAAATCGCCCGTGGTGGTGCTGACCCGTCGTGCGCGCCCCCCGGCTGCGTGCGCCATCTCGAACAGCGTGACCTGAGCGCCCTGTCGTACTGCCTCCACCGCGGCGGCAAGTCCAGCCCAGCCGGCGCCAACGACTGCAATCCTTCGGGCGGGTCGGCCCGGTGGGCTCACCGCCCGCGCCAGTGGGTCAGCAGCGCAATCCACAGCTTGCGCAGCGGTGTCAGCGAGGTGCGCTGGTGCAGCACCTGGAAACTATCGGCCTCGATTTCGCGTAACAGGCTGCGGTAGATGTTGGCCATCATCAACCCTGGCTTTTGCGTCAAGCGATCGACCTCGGGCAGCAAAGCCAGCGCTTGGTCGTAAGTCTGGTGAGCGCGCTCGGCTTGGAATCGCATCAGTGCTGAGAAGCGCTCGCTGTAGCCCCAGGGCGACTCGCGCCGGAGGATTTCGTGGGCCTTGACGTCGAAGCGCTGCAGTTCGGTCACCGGCAGGTAGATGCGTCCCATCCGCGCGTCGTCACCGACGTCGCGGATGATGTTCGTCAGCTGCAATGCCAACCCCAACTGGTGCGCATAGGACAGGGTTGCAGGCTCGGTGTGACCGAAGATGCGCGCCGCGACCTCGCCAACGACGCCCGCCACGAGTTCACAGTAACGCGCCAGGCCCTGGAAGTCGAGGTAGCGCGTCTGGTCCAAATCCATCTGGCAGCCTTGGATCACTGCCAGCAAATGGTCAGCGGTGATGCCGAAAGTCGAGGCCTGTGGCGCCAGCGCCTGCATCACCGGATGCGAAGGCTTGCCGGCGAAGCTGCGCGCCACCTCCTGCTGCC
>CALQBT020000450.1 GCA_943328885.2 Bordetella parapertussis
ATCGGCGAAGAGTTCTCCAAACAAGATGCCGGCACCTTGTCGATCGCCACCACGCACGCGCAGGCCCGCTACGTGCTGCCCGAGCCAGTGGCGCAGCTGCGCCGGCGCTTTCCCAAGGTGCAGGTGGTGCTGCACCAGGGCACGCCAGCCGATGTCGCGCGCATGCTGGCCGACGACGTGGCAGAGATCGGCTTGGCCACCGAATCGCTGGCCGACGTGCCTGGCCTGGTCACCCTGCCTTGCTACGAGTGGCAGCATGTGCTGGTGGTGCCGGCGCGCCACCCACTGGCCTCGGTCGAGCGACCCACGCTCGAGCAAGTCGTGGCCGAACCGCTGATCACCTACCACCCCACCTTCAGCGGCCGTTCACGGATCGACGCCGCGTTCGCCAAAGCCAGGCTCAAGCCCAACATCGCGCTCGAGGCGATCGACGCCGACGTGATCAAGACCTATGTGCGCTTGGGCATGGGCGTGGGCCTGGTCGCAGAGATGGCGGTGCGCGACGACCCACCGGGCGGCGATCTGGCCTGGCGACCGGTCGGCCATCTGTTCGGCCCCAACACCTCGCGGGTGGCATTCAAGCGTGGCGCCTACCTGCGGCACTTCGTCTTCGCCTTTGCAGAACTGCTCAGCGAACGCCTGACCCGTGCGCTGATCGAGCGATCGATGGCCGAGCGCAGCGGCATCCACCCCACATCCTACGAACTCTGAAGCGATGAACTCTTTCCGCACCCCCCTGCCCCCGAGCCGCCTGCCCAAGGTCGGCACCACTATCTTCACCGTGATGTCGGCGCTCGCCACCGAGCGCGGCGCGGTCAACCTCGGCCAGGGTTTTCCCGACTTCGAAGGCGACCCTGCGCTGGTCGACGCGGTAGCCCAGGCGATGCGCGAAGGCCACAACCAGTACCCGCCGATGACCGGCGTGCAGGTGCTGCGCGAGGCGGTGGCGGCCAAGATCGCGGCGCTGTACGGCAAGCACTACGACGCGACCAGCGAGGTCACGATCACCGCCGGCGCCACCCAGGCCATCATCACCGCGATCCTGGCCGTCGTCGGTCCGGGCGACGAGGTGATCGTGCTCGAACCCAACTACGACAGCTACATCCCCAACATCGAGCTCGCTGGTGGCGTGGCGGTGCGGGTGGCGCTCAAGGCCGAGACCTTCAGGCCCGACTTCCCGGCGATTGCCGCGGCGATCACGCCGCGCACCCGAGCGATCATCGTCAACACGCCGCACAACCCGAGCGCGACGATCTGGCGCGCAGCCGACCTCGACACCTTGGCCGAGATCCTGCGACCGACCGACGCGCTGCTGATCGCCGACGAGGTCTACGAGCACATGGTCTACGACGGCGAACCGCACGCCAGCGTCTGCGCCCACCCCGAACTCGCCGCGCGAGCCTTCGTGGTCTCGAGCTTTGGCAAGACCTTCCATGTCACCGGCTGGAAGATCGGCACCGTGGCAGCGCCAGCGCCCTTGAGCGCCGAATTTCGCAAGGTGCACCAGTTCAATGTGTTCACCGTCAACACCCCGATGCAGCATGGCTTGAGCCGCTACCTGGCCAACCCGGCGCCCTACCTCGAGCTGGCGGCGTTCTACCAGCGCAAACGCGACCTGTTCCGCGGCGGACTGGCAAGCACCCGACTGCGCTTGCTGCCCAGCGAGGGCAGCTACTTCCAGGTCGTGGACTACAGCGCGATCAGCGATCTGGGCGAAGCCGATTTCTGCCGCTGGCTGACGACCGAGATCGGCGTCGCAGCGATACCGCTGTCAGCCTTCTACGACGACGGCCGCAACCAAGGCCTGGCTCGATTTTGTTACGCCAAGCAAGACCAGACACTCAACACCGCACTGGCACGCCTGGCGCGTCTATAGGGTCCGGCGGGCCTGCCACGGCAGCGCCCAAAATTGGTGCAGGCGAAGGCAATGGCCAGTGCCTGCGGGGACCTCAAAGATCACCGGCGGCCGCAGAGGCGGTCGCTAAACGATAGGATTGGGGCAGGAGGCGCCGTTGTCGCGCCTGGGACAAGACATGAATACCCCGGCTCTTACGCTCGAAGAACGACAAAACATCGAATCCGGCGCATGGTTCTCCAAGCTCTCCCAGCCCTTGCGTCATGCGATTCTGTCGCGGACCTATGTGCGGCGCCTAGCAGACGGCGCGGCGCTGGCCTCGCGCGGCACGCCTGCCGAGGACTGGTGCGGTGTGGCACGCGGCACGGTGCGCGTCTCACTGGTCTCGCTGGCCGGCAAGCAAGTCACGCTGACCTACTGCGAGCCCGGTGTCTGGTTCGGCGATATCTCGCTGTTCGACGGGCTACCGCGCACCCACGACACCGACGCCCATGGCGAGACCACGCTGCTGTGCGTTCGCAAGGCCGATTTCAAGGAGTTGCTGGCCCAGCATCCAGAGCTCTACGACGCCTTGCTGCGCTTGAACTGTCGCCGCCTGCGGCTGATGTTCAACCAGTTCGAAGACCTCAACACCAAGCCGCTGTCGGCGCGGCTGGCCAAGCAAATCATCATGCTGGCCAAAAGCTACGGCATCGAGCAAGGCGAAGAGATCCGCATCGGCCTGCAACTGGCCCAGGAAGATTTGGCCCAGTTGCTCGGTGCGTCGCGCCAGCGCGTCAACCAGGAACTCAAAGGCTTCGAGCGCGAGGGCGCGGTGCGGGTCGAGCCCACCCGGTTGGTCGTGCTGTCGCGCGACAAGCTGCTCGACATCGCCGAAGGCTGATGCCGCCGCTTTCGCCCCAAGCTCAAGTCCATCGCCGACAGCCGGTAACGCCGCCCTGCCAGGGCCTCTCTGGAGACTGAAAACCCATGGATCAATTCATCGGTACCGCCGAGGTATCGCAACGCAATGCTTTCGATGTGGCGGCGTTACAGGCGTGGCTGAGCCACAACATGGGAGGCTTCGAGGGCCCGCTGACGGTCGAGCAGTTCAGGGGCGGGCAGTCCAATCCGACCTACAAGCTGCACACCCCGGGACGGGCCTATGTGATGCGCAGCAAACCCGGTCCGCTGGCCAAGCTGCTGCCCTCGGCGCATGCGATCGAGCGCGAATTCAAGGTCATGGACGCACTGGCTTTGAGCGGCGTGCCGGTGGCGCGCATGCATGTGCTGTGCGAGGACGAGTCGGTGATC
>CALQBT020000451.1 GCA_943328885.2 Bordetella parapertussis
CAGGGGTTGATACCGGCAAATGGCCTCAGGTCCATCGCGACGTTGAGCGCAACGCCATGGTAGCTGCAGTGTCGGCTGACTTTGATGCCCAGCGCCGCGATCTTGCCCAGACCTCGAAACCTGTCCTGACCCGGGGCCGGGCCGGCCAGCGCCGCATGGCCGCGTGGGTCGGCCAGGCGCACATAGATACCCGGTGCGCCGGCCACCCGGTGGCCTGTGATCTGCTGCGCCTCCAGCACCTTGAGCACGGCATGCTCGAGACGGTAGACGTACTCCTTGACGTAAATTCCTAACCGCCTGAGGTCGATCAGCGGATAGGCCACCACTTGCCCCGGACCATGGTAGGTGACCTGCCCGCCCCGGTTGCTGGCCAGCACTGGAATGCAGCCGGCATCGATCAGGTGTTCGGGCCGACCGGCCAATCCCTGGGTGTAGACCGGATCGTGCTCGACCAGCCAGATCTCGTCGGGCGTCGCGGCCGAGCGAGCTTCGGTGAAAGCCCGCATGGCCTGGGCCGTGCTGTCGCAAGGCTGGCGACCCAGGTTGATGATCTTCATGCGATGATTTTCGTCGCGCCCTGCGAAAGGCCAAAAAGGTCGATGCCTGCGGTTACAGGACTACCTTGACCATCGGATGGCTGGACAGCACGCGGTACAAATCGTCGAGTTGCTCGCGGCTGGTCGCCGTGACGGTCAGCGTCAGGCCCAGGTAACGACCGCCGCTGCTGGATCGCCGCTCCAGGCTGCGGTCATCAAAACCGGGGTCAAATTGCCGGGCCACCGCCAGCACCGCTTCGACGAAACCCTCGACCTGCGCACCCATCACCTTGATCGGGAATGCGCTGGGGTATTCGATCAGCGATGGTTGAGGCGGCGCCGCGGCGCCTGGACGCACGGCCATGGTCAGATCGACTGCTCGGCCTTGGCGCGCTGGTAGGCCTCGTAAAGCCGCGCGTAGACCGGTCCTGGCTTGCCGCGCAGCGCACCATGACCGACTGTCTGGCTGTCAAGCCGTGTAATGGGCAGGATTTCCTTGGTCGCAGAGCTGAGCATCAACTCGTCGGCAGCGAACACATCGGCCTCGGCAATGGGCCGCAGGTTGTAGGCAATGCCCACGTCCTCGCACAATTCGGCCAACAGTTCGTAGCGTATGCCCTCGAGCACATGATCGCCCTTGGGCGGGCCCAGCAGCGCACCCTCGTGCACTACCCAGACATTGCTGCCCGAGGCTTCGGTCAGCCAGCCATCGCGAAACATCACCGTTTCCATCGCACCGTGGTCGGCCGAGATCTGACGCGCCAGCACATTGCCGAGCAGCGAGACGGCCTTGATGTCGCCGCGCTCCCAGCGGAAATCGCGAGCCGTCACGCAGGCCACGCCCTGGTGGCGCATCTCGGCGGAGGGTGGCTTGAGCGCGCTGGTCATCGCGAACACGGTCGGCACAACACCCTCTGGCATCACATGGTCGCGCAAGGCCACGCCGCGCGTGATCTGAATGTAGACCAATTGATCTTGCGCGGTTTGGGCCGACACGAGTTCACGCACCAGCGCCAGCCAGCCTTCGCGGGAATGCGGATTGGCGATGCGAACCTTGGCCAGGCTGCGTTGCAGGCGCGCCATGTGCTCGTCAAACCGAAACAGCTTGCGGCCATAGACCGGGATCACTTCGTAGATGCCGTCGCCGAAAATGAAACCGCGATCAAGCACCGACACCTTGGCGTCGCGCAGCGGCAGGGTCTGGCCGTTCAAATGGCAGAGGGTGTCGGGAAGCGTTAGCATGTCAGGCCTCGTTGGGAAGCGCTGCAGCTTAGCCGATGGCCAGCCCCAAAGCTTGATGCAAGCTCAAGCCGGCACAACATCACTTGATCCACAACCGGATCGAATCCCAGGCGCGACCCAGCAGACCGGCCTCGGGCACGGCTTGCAGCACCACCAGCGGCAGGCTGGCAACCTTGACGCCCGCCGTGGTGCTGACCTCGAGCGTGCCCACGCGCTGACCCTGGAGCAGTGGCGCGACCAGAGGATCGCTGCGCGAGATCACGGTCCTGAGCTTGTCGCCCTCACCCCTGGGCACGACCACCACCATGGCTTGTTCAGCGCCCAGCGCGGCCGTCGCCTGTCGGCCTTTCCACACCGGCACCTCCGTAGCGGGCTTGCCGGCCTCGAACAAACGCACCGCATCCCAGGCCGTGTAGCCCCAGTTGATCAGCTTCTGGCTCTCACTGGCCCTGGCCTCGCGCGAAGTCGCCCCCATCACCACGCTGAGCAGGCGGCGCTTGCCGTTCGGCAAATCGCGCTGGGCGCTGGCGATCAGACAGTAGCCGGCCGCATCGGTGAAGCCGGTCTTCATGCCGTCGACGGACGGGTCGCGTCCCAGCAGCATGTTGCGGTTGTCCTGCCGGATATTGTTGAAGCTGTAGTTGCGCAACGCGTAATACGCCGTGTAGTAGTCCGGAAAATCGCGCACCACATGGCTGGCGATGATGCCCAGGTCACGCGCACTGCTGTAATGACCTGGCGCTGTCAAACCGGTGACGTTCTTGAACTGGGTGTTCTTCAGCCCCCAGGCCAGGGCCTGGCGGTTCATCATCGCGACGAAACCGTCAAGTGAGCCTGCCACGCCTTCGGCCAGAGCCACTGCCGCGTCGTTGCCTGAGACGGCAATCATGCCGCGCAGCAACTCGTCCACCTTGGGTGCCATCTTGGGGTCGATGAACATCAGCGAGCCGCCCCCCTTGCGCTCGCTCCAGGCGCGCAGCGAGACCGGCAGCGTCTGCTCCAGTGTCAGCTTCTTCGCCTTGATCGCGTCGAAAACAAGCCAGGCCGTCATCAGCTTGGTCAGCGAAGCCGGGTCTGCCTGGACGTCGGCACCTCGCTCGGCCAAGACCTGGTCGCTGCTCACATCTAGCAACCAGTAGCTCTTGGCGGCGACCTCGGGCGGCTGCGGCGACTGTGCCTGTGCGCCAGCGCCAAAAGTCAGCCACAGGCAGGCCAGCAGCCAGGAAATCAATCGTCTCATCAGGGTCATTTCGAAAATTGCAAACAGGCATCGACATGAGGCGATGAACGCCGGGCCGCACCCGGTCCGGGCAGGACTGAGCCGCCGAATCCTGTGCCAAGCCAAGGCCCGCTTTCGGGGG
>CALQBT020000452.1 GCA_943328885.2 Bordetella parapertussis
AGCAGCGCCGCCGGGCCGCGCAGCACCTCGATGCGCTCGACCACCAGCGGGTCGACCGCCACCGCATGGTCGAAGCTGAGGTTGGACGCGTCGGCTGACGCGCCGCCGTTGTCGAGCAGGCGGATGCGGTCGCCGTCCAGGCCGCGGATCACCGGTCGGCTCGATTGCGGGCCGAAGCCGCTGGCCGACACGCCGGCCAAGCCGCTGAGGGTCTCGCCCAGCGTGCCGGCGCGTCGAATCGCGAGCGCGTCGCCCGTGAGCAATTCGCTGGGTTGGGACAGCGTGCTGCCCAAGGGGTTGCCGGTGATCACGACGCGGGCTGCGCTGGCGTCGCTGCTCTGCGCTATCGCCGGGTTGGTGAGCGCTGCGAGCAGCGCTGCCGTCAGCAGGGGCTGGGCACGAACGGCCACAGGATAGGAACGGCCGCGCGCGGGCGCGGCGATGGAAACGGATGTCATTCGGGACTCTCGCAACAGACGGGTGGAACAGGCTGCGCACGCCCGTCGGGCGTGCGCAGGACCTGCGCGTTCAAGTCAGTGCAGAGCTGCCGGGGGCGCGCGTGCCAGGTAGTGCGGGTTGCTGCGGGCCGCGGGTGTCTCGCGTGCGGGGAGTTGCGGCGCGCTGCCGCGCCGCCGTGTGGCCAGCCAGAGCAGCAGCGCTGGCAAGACCGCGAACCCGATCGATGCCAGCACCACGCAGACCGCGCAGCTGCCATCGGCAGGCTGCCCGTCAGCGGCAGGGCTTGCGTCGGCGGCTGCACCCGCAGCGACCCACGACGCTGCAGCGCTGCCGTGCGACAGCAGATGCTGCAAGCCGAACTGCTGGGTGACCAGCAGCAGCAAGGCCAGGGCGAGGGCAAGGGCGCGGTGTTGCATCTAGGCCCGGAGCATACGCTCAGGCTTGGGTCGGCAGCGGCGCGATCAGCTCGGGACCGTCGGCGCTGGCGCGGCCGACAGCGCGCGCCACTGGCCAGGCCTGCATCGCGTTGGCGTCGGGCATGGCTTGCAGCAGCGGCGCCAGCGCGGCCGGATCGGGCTGGCCGCGCGCCAGCCAGGCGGCCCAAGCCTCAGGCGGCAGGATCAGCGGCATCCGGTCGTGCACAGGCGCCATCAGCGGGTTGGCAGCGGTGGTGACGATGCAGCAACTCAACAGCCAGTCGCCTCCAGGCGTGCTGCGCATGTCTGGCGCCGCGTTGGATTCGCCACCGCCTGCCGGCGGCACGCGCCAGGCCTCGAACAGACCTGCGAAGGCGAACCAGGCTTGGCCGGTCGGGCAGATGTACCAGGGCTGCTTGGCCGGTTTGCCGTCGGCGCCCGCCGCCGCTTGCCACTCGTAGAAGCCGCTGGCCGGCAGGATGCAACGCCGGCGTCGCAGTGCCTGGCGGAAGCTGGGCTTGTCGGTCAGGGTCTCGCTGCGCGCGTTGTTGAGCTTGGCGCCGAGACGGATGTCGTGCGCCCAGTGCGGCACCAAGCCCCAGCGCATCAGCTCGCAGACCCGCTCGGCCGGGCCGTCATCAGACCGGGTCTCGAACACCACCGGCACGGCCGACTGCGGCGCGACGTTCCAGCGCTGGGCGAAGGGCTGGATGCGGGTCAGGCTGAAGGCCGAGACCAGCGTTTGCGGCTCGTAGGCGATGACGTAGCGTCCACACATGGGGGTTGGCCGTGGTTGGCAGTCGGCAAGCGGGCCGTCATCCTGACACAGCGGCGGGCCGAGCGACGCAAGCCACCCGAAAGGGGGTGGCGCTGGGGGGGAAGAGTGCCCTCTCAAATCCACCCGGCGGGTGATGGCGCCGACGGGCTCTGGCGGCCAAGATGGCCTGACCCGCAACGCTTTTGTCCCACCAGGAGACTGCCATGACTGAGCTGATGTCCCGCCTGTGCCGCCCTTCCCGTGCGATGGCGCTGGCGATGTCGACCGAGGAGATGCCCACCGATGACGACCTGCCCATCGAGTGCGGCTGGTACGAGTCGAGCTGGGACTTGGCGCACGGCCTGTCCGTCAGGGAGTTGCCCGCCAGCGAACGAGCGTTGCACGGGTTCGCCGGCATCGCCGCGGGCCTGAGGAGCGCTGCGCCGCTGCAGTGATCGGGCCGGCTCAGCGTTCATCGGGTCAACCGTGCATGCCGACGTCTCAAGCCCTACCATAGGCCTGGTCCCGAGAGGCTGCGCCAGCCCGGCGCGCCCGGGATCTGGAGCATGGCCATGAAAGCGATCTGGAACGGCGCGGTGATCGCCGAGAGCGACGACACCGTGGTGGTTGAAGGCAACCACTATTTCCCCGAGGCCGCGGTCAAGCGCGAATTCCTCGCCCACAGCAACCACCGCACCGGCTGCGCCTGGAAGGGCCAGGCCCGCTACCACAGCCTGCTGGTCAATGGCGACCTCAACCCCGATGCGGTCTGGTATTACCCCGAGCCAACTGAGGCGGCGGCCAACATCAAGGGCCGACTGGCCTTCTGGAAGGGCGTGCAGGTGATTTGACGCGCCATCGGCGTCAAGTTTGCTGCCCAGGGCTTGCACACCGTGTTTGCGGTCGGCGATTCGGCCAGCCAGCCCGCGCAAGTGCAGGTGCGCCAAGAGCGCTGATTCACGGCGCGAGACCTTCGGCTCCGCCGTTGCGAAGCGCCGGGGCCGAGTCGTTTCAGGCCAGCCTGCCGGCCTGGAAGTCTTGCACCGCCTGGATCAGCTGCTCTCGGGTGTTCATCACGAACGGCCCATGCTGCGCGATCGGTTCACGCAGCGGCGCTCCGGCGATCAGCAGCGCGCGCGTCGGCGCCGTCCCTGCCCTCAGCGACACGCCGTCGCTGCTGGCATCGTTGGCCAGGATCGCCATGCGCTGGCGCGGCACCTCGGTGCTGGCCGCGGGTGCGACCACCGTCAGCGCGCCGCGGTAAACGTAGACCAAGGCGTTGTGGCCGGCCGGCAGCGCTTGCGCGAAGCGAGCGCCGGGGTCGACAAGATGCAGCCCCCCGCGTACCGCGACATTCCGAGCGCACAGATCCCCGAACAGCGCGGCAACGGCGTCACGGTACGGGTGATCGCAGGCAGCAGCCAGGGTGTGGCCGGTGCGGTGCAGCGCCCGCGCACCGAGCCGGTCTACCTCGACCTCCACCTGGCACCGGGCGCGCGCTTCG
>CALQBT020000453.1 GCA_943328885.2 Bordetella parapertussis
GCTCGACTTGGCCCAGGAGCTGGGCTTTCTGCGCGACACCGAGCAGCCCGACCAAGACAGCTGGGCGATCCACCTCGTGCTCGACGTGGCTGCCGCTGCGCGCTCGCCTTGACGCTGCGGCTGCCTGGTCAGCGCTTGCGCAGCCCCAACCACATCACCGTGCCCACCACCAGCAAGCCGCCCCCGACCTGCGAGATGGCGATGGACTGGCCCAGGATCGCCCAGGCCAGCGCGAGCGCGAAGATCGGCTCGATGTTCATGATGGCCGAATTGCCGACCACGCCCAGCCGCGGCAGCACGGTGAACATGATCGTGAACGCGGTGCCGTACAGCGCTGTCAGCGCGGCCAGCGCCCACCAGCCGATCGCTGCTTGCGGCAGGTGAAAACCGCCCTGCCAGACCACGCTGCCGAGCGCGATCACCGCAGCGATGGCCAGCGTGCTGGTGGTGCGCAGCCGGCCATCGAGGTCGGCTGCTTCGTGCTGGGTCAGCACCAATACGATGCCGAAAGTGGCTGCGGCCGTGGTCGCGAACGCCACGCCGATGCCGATCTGCCCCCAATGGGCCGTCACACCCAGGCCCGAGGCCGCCCCCAACACGTCGAGCGCCAGCGCGAGCCCGAGCAGCATCACTGGCATCGCGCGCAGCACCTTGGGTTCGGGCCGGTGGCCGTAGAACAGCCGGGCCCACAGCGCCGTCCACAGCGGATAGGTGTTGAACGCCAGCAGTGCGAGCGCGACGGGCAGCCGCGCCACCGAGGCATACAGGCACAGGCTTTGCAGCCCGACCAGCAGGCCGATGGCCGGCAGCACTCGCTTGTGACGCAGGGTCAAGCGCATCGGCACCTGCTGGATGAGCAGCAGCAGGCCCACCACGGCGGCGGTGATGGCGCTGCGAATGCACACCGCGGTGGCCACATCCACACCGTGGTTGAAAGCCAAGCGCGCCGCCACATGGTTGGCGCCCATCATCAACGCCAGCAGCAGCAAGGTCGCAAAGGCGGCGCGCGGTAGCGCTGCGGATGCCGCAGGGTTTGAGGTCATGGGGGGAGGCTGAGGCGCAGCGGAGATGCAGGCATTCTCGGCGCTGCTGCTGGCAGGCCGATCCTGCCGGGGTCGCGATGCCTGGTCAGGGCCCAGGATTGCCCGGCGTGCCGGCGACCAAGGCCTGCAGCCGCCGTGGTTTCAGAGCTGCAGGCTGGCCTTGCCTATGCCTTCGAAATCGACCTCGACCCGGTCACCGGCTTGGACTGGCAGCAGCCCGACCCAGGTGCCGGTCGTCACCACGCTGCCAGCGGCCAAGGTCGCGCCGCCGCGGGTGGCGTGGCGCAACCATTGCGGCAGCAACCAGGCCGGGTCGGCCAGCGTGTGGCTGCCGGTTCGCAGCACGGTCGGCTGGGTGCCGATCCGCACCTCGCAGCGCTGGCCGGACCAGTCGCGGCGGGCGTAAGCGACCCAGTTGCCCAGCGCCAATGCGCCGTGTGACTGCTGATCGGCCAGTTTGAGCAGTGCAGGGGCCTTGCCGCCCTCGACCCATCTCGAGTCGACGAGTTCGATCGACACCGCCATCTCACCGATCAGAGCGTCGATTTCGTCGGTCTGGTCCGGCGTCAGACGGGCCGCCAGCGCCGGGTCGACATCGACCGCCAGGCGCAGAGCGATCTCGGCCTCCATCGCCAGGCCGTGCAGCGGCCAGTCGCTGAACGACGCGGGACTGCTTCGAACGCCTGCCGGCGGTAGCGGCGCATGCGTCAGCAAGGCCTGGCGCGATGCCCCGCCCGATTTCCAGTGCTGGGGCGACGCGCTGGCGAACCAGCCCAGCCCGGCGGCCACCGCGTCCTGCACCGCATAAGCCTGCTCGGCGCTGCTCAGCACAGTTGCCCAGGGCCCGACTGCCAAGGGCAATCGGTCGCGTCGGGCGGCGAGCAGGGCCTGGATCAATGCTGCGCTCATGCCTCGACCTTCACGTTGGCTTCCCTGACCACCCGGGCCCATTTTTCCTGCTCGCTGCGGATGAACTGGGCAAATTTCTCGGGCGTACCGCCACCGTCTTCGGCGCCGTAAGTGTCGAGTTTTTCCTGCACGTCGGGCATCGCCAGGATGGTGTTGACATCGCGGTTGATCTTGTTCGTGATGCCGGCCGACAGCTTGCCCGGCCCGGCCAGGCCGTACCAGGTCGTGGCTTCGAAACCGTCGAAGCCTTCTTCTTGCATCGTCGGCACGTTGGGATGGCCTTTGGCGCGCTTGGTACGGGTCTGCGCGATCGCCACCACCCGGCCGTTCTTGACATGCGGCGTGGCCGCCGTCATGGTCTCGAAGCTGTACTGGATCTGGCCGCCGATCAGGTCGATCAGCAGCGGTCCGCTGCCCTTGTACGGCACATGCATCGCGTCGACATTGGTCCGCAGCTTGAACATCTCGAGCGCGAGGTGCTGCGCCGATCCTGAACCGGCCGAGCCGAAGCTCACCGCGCCGGGCTTGGCCTTGCACAGCGCGACCACGTCCTTGACGGTCTTTGCACCTTGGGCCGAGCCGGCGATCAGCAGGTTGGGCGTGACGCCGACCAGCACGATAGGCGTGAAATCGCGTTCGATGTTGTAGCGCAGCTTGGGCTGCAGGCTGGGCGCGAGCGCGTGGCTGTTGATGTGGGCCATCAGCAGTGTGTTGCCGTCGCCCGGTTGACCCGCGACGTACTCGGCCGCCAGCACGCCCGCCACGCCGGCCTTGTTCTCGACGATGACCTGCTGGCCCCACATCAGCGTGAGTTTTTGCGCCACCACCCGCGCCAGCGCGTCGGTGCCGCCACCTGGCGGAAAACCGACGACGATGCGCACCGGGCCATTGGGCCACTCCTGCGCCAGCACCGCGGGTGCGGCCAGGGTGCCGGCTGCGGCGATGAATGAGCGTCTTTGCATGCGATGTCTCCGTTAGAAAGTTCAGGTCGCCGATGCCGGATGCGCAGCAAAGTGGGCCATCGCCGCGAGCACGCCGCTGCTGGCCAGGCGCACGCCGGACAGCTTGAGCCCCATCTCGCAGCCCGCCAAGGTGGCGAGCAGCGTGAGTTCGTTGCAGTCGCCGAGGTGGCCGATGCGAAACATCCGGCCCCTGACCTTGCCCAAGCCGGTGCCCAGC
>CALQBT020000454.1 GCA_943328885.2 Bordetella parapertussis
GCCGCGGCGCGCTGCTGACGCAGCACACCGGATTGCCGCCGCGCGAGACCGGCAGTGCGCGCCGCGGCGCGGTGGGCGTCAAGCCGGCCGGAGGACGCAAGCGCCCTTGATCCTGGGTCGGCAACGGAAGGGTCGCCGGGTTTCGATCGTCAAAGCGCTAGCCCTCAAGCCGACCTGGTACCGGCCGGCGCCGAGTTTTCCCGCGTGATTCGCGGCGACGCCGTCGAGTGGGCCGGATGCTGCGGGACGCTTGCCAGAACGCGTACTAGACTACCGATCCGAATGAAGGACACCAGACCATGAAATTTTCGACGTTCATCGTGGCGTTCCTCGCCGCTCTCCTGCTGCCCTTGACCAGTATCGCGCAAACCGACTGGCCGCAAAAGCCGATCACCATGGTGGTGCCGTATCCACCGGGTGGCGTGAACGATGCGGTGGCGCGCGTCTACGCCAACAAGCTCGCGATCGAACTCGGCAAACCGGTGCTGATCGACAACCGCGCGGGCGCAGCCACCACACTTGCCTCCAACTACGTTGCCAAGGCGCAGGCCGATGGCTACACGATTTACGCTGGCGGCACCTCGCTGGTGATCAACCCAACGCTCACCGGGCAGGTGCAATACGACCCGAACAAGAGTTTCGAGCTGGTGTCGCTGATGTCGTTCACACCGTTCATCCTGCATGTCAACGCCGCGTTCCCGGCCAAGAACATGGCCGAGCTGATCGCCCATGTGAAGGCCAATCCCGGCAAGTTCAACATCGCCAGTTCCGGCATCGGTGCCACCAACCACCTGATCGCTGAGATGCTCAAACAAGAGGCCGGCCTCGACATGACGCACGTGCCCTACAAGGGCGGCGCGCAAGCCGGCCAGGATGTGGCGGGCGGCCAGTCGCAGATGATGTTCTCGGCCGCGCTCGAGGCAAAGCCGATTCTGGCAACCGGCAGGACGCGCGCCATCGCGATCACCAGTGCCGCGCGCTCGGCCGCTTTCCCGGATATTGCGACGATGGCTGAGGCAACCGGGATGAAGGACTTCGTGGTGACCTTCTGGCAGGGCATGGTGGTGCCGGCTGGCACGCCTAGGCCCATCGTCGACAAGTTGGAGAGGGCGATCGCCAAGGCGGCGGCCGATCCGGACATGATCGAGCGCTTCAAGCCGCAGGGCGTGGAGATCCGTGCCTCGACGCCGGCGGAGTTCAAGGACTTCATGGGCAAGGAAGAGCTGCGCTGGATCAAGCTCATCAAGGAGCGCAACATCAAGCCGGAGTAGCGGCAGGAAAGGGCAGGGCTGCCCTTTCTCCTGACCCAGAAGTGAGGCTGCGCGTCAGGCTGCTTCGTTCTTTTTCACGTCGGTTGAGCGGATCGCATCTTGCCTTTTCACAGGCGGGACCACTTGGGTGACGCCATTCATCACCGTTGACGGGATCAGTTCGATCAGCTGGTCGATGGTGAACAGCGAACCATCATTGCTGAGGGTCTTGAAGTCTTCGCCGTAGAAGTAGCTGTTGATACGGCCTCTTTCGACGTGAAAAATCTGGCCGTTGATGGCGTCGGCGCTGTCGGTGCACAGGTAGGCCACCATGGGCGCAATGTGCTCGGGCCCGCGACCGGCAAAGAAACGGTCGTACTGCGCTTGGGTCATCAGGCCGGCTTCGAGCTTGCGTTTCTGGTTGGCGATGACGGCATCGTTCATCATCATGCGGGTGTCTGCGGCCGGGCACATCGCATTGCAGGTGATGCCGAATTTCGCCGTTTCCTTGGCAATCGAACGGGTCAGGCCGATGATGCCGGCCTTCGCCGCGCTGTAATTGCACTGCCCGACCGAGCCCTTGAACGCATCAGACGAAAAATTGACGATGCGTCCATAGCCTTCGCCACGCATGTACTTGATCGCGTGGTGCGACATGGCCCAGTGCCCTTTGAGGTGCACATTGATGATCGAGTCGAAGTCGTCTTCGGTCATGTTCCAGATCATCCGCTCACGCAGCATGCCCGCCACGTTGATCAGAATATCGATCTTGCCAAAGGTGGCTACGCATTGCGCCACCATGCGGCCGGCTTTTTGATAATCACCCACCGTGTCGTGGTTGGCGATGGCCGTGCCGCCTGCCGCGCGGATCTCATCGACGACATCGTCGGCAGGGCGCTCTTCCGTGGCTTCACCACCACGTCCGACGCCTGGATCGTTCACGATCACGCTGGCGCCTTCGCGCGCCAGCAACAGCGCCACTTCCCGTCCGATACCCCGGCCTGCGCCTGTCACGATGGCGGCTTTTCCTTCGAGATGCATAGGAGTGTCTCCAGTATGGTTTGAGCTTTGAGCAGGCGAAAGCTCAGGGTACGTCGCGAAGGTCCCCTGGGGGGCCTTCGTGGTGCGGCCGGAGCTTGTGGGCAGGATGGGTCGGGCTGGCTCCGACCGGCACGGTGCGTTTGAGAAATTCAATGACCGACTGCGCAAAAATGTCGTTGCGGTCTCCCGCGACCATGTGCCCGGCGCCTGTGACGTTCACGTACTCGCTGTGCGGGCACAAATTCAGAAAGACCTGAGCGCCTGCCTCACTGAGCAGATCGGACAAACCGCCGCGCACCAGCAAGGTCGGTAGCCGCAAGCGGCTCGAGCAGGCCTCCAGGCGTTCGCGTCGGTGGATCAGGTCGCGCCGGCTTGAGCGGTAGCGCGGGTCCCAGTGCCAGTGGTACTTGCCATCGGCCCCCAGGCGAACGTTTTTGGCCAAGCCGTCCAGGTTGCTCGGGCGGGTTCGGTGGGGCTGATAGCTGGCAATCGCATCGGCCACTTCTTCCAGGGACGCGAAGCCGTCCGGCTTTTGACTCATGAAGGCCTGAATGCGGTCCACCCCTTCCGGCTCGATATGCGGCCCCACGTCCACCAGCACCAGCGCGGTCGCGTCGACCTGGTCTTCGCCGATGGCTGTCAGGCTGGTCCCACCCCCCATCGAGGCGCCCACCAGCACCGGGCGGGCGCCCAAGGCGGCGACCACACACCTGAGGTCTTCAACCATCAGGTCCTGGCCATAGCGACCATCGGGCGCCCAGTCAGAATCGCCGTGGCCTCGGGCATCGAATGCCACGGCACGGTAGCCGGCTGCACCCAGGGTTTCGCC
>CALQBT020000455.1 GCA_943328885.2 Bordetella parapertussis
ATGCGAACCGGCAGCTTGCCGATGTAGCGGCTGCAGAACTGGCGGCCGGTGGTCAGCACCAGGCTGGTGCGGGCGACCATCGCCGGCGCCAAGCCGAAGTGCGGACTGCGGACGACGATGCGGCGCTGCAAGCCCTGGGCCTGGAGGTGCTCGTCGACGACGCCGACACCGCCGGCGTGCAGCGGCGTCGGCGCGATGTGCTCGCTGGCGAGGTAGCGCTCAACAGTCCATTGGCGCGGGTTGCGCAGCGCCGAGTGGCTCTGCGACACCAGGCAGACGATCTCGTCGCTGACCAGGCGGCCCAGGTGCAGCTCTTCCGGCGGCGCCAACCAGTTGCCGACCACCAGGTCGACCTCGCCGCGCGCCAAGTGGCCGCGGTAGTCGTAGTCACGGGTCAGTGGCAGCAAGTCCAGTGTCACGCCCGGCGCCTGTGCCCTCACCCGCGCCACCAGTTCGGGCAAGAACAGCGGGTCGAGGTAATCGCTGGCGGCGATGCGCCAAGCCTGGGACGCAGCAGCCGGTGCGAAGACCTGGGCCGCGGCGTGGCCGCCAAACAGCGCCTGCGCGCCCTGCAGCACCTGGGCCGCCGCCGGCAGCAGTGACAAGGCCACCGCGGTGGGCGACATGCCACCGCCGGCTCGCACCAGCAAGGGGTCGTTGATCAGGCCACGCAGGCGCTTGAGCTGGGTCGACAGTGCCGGCTGGCTGGTTTGAAGCTTGAGGGCTGCGCGCGAGACACTGCGCTCGGTGATCAAGGTATGGAAAGCCCGAATGAGTGAGAGCTCGATCTTGTCCAAAGCCAAGGCTGGTTTCATAAGAAATTCATGATAATGCTTATAAATCCAAATGCATACCATGGCTGCGCAGAGCCGCTACCTTACGGGTATGTCCCAAGCCGCTGTGCCAACCCGTCCGATCCGATTTGTCTACCGCGCTCAGACCCTGTCGGTGCAAGGTCTCGAATCCACCACCTCGGTGCTGAGCTGGCTGCGCGAACACGCCCGCTGCACCGGCACCAAAGAGGGCTGCAACGAGGGCGATTGCGGCGCCTGCACCGTGCTGGTGGGCGAATTGCAGGCCGACGACAGCGTCAGCTTCAAGGCGGTCAACAGCTGCCTACAGTTCCTGCCCACGCTGGACGGCAAGGTTCTGGTCACGGTCGAGGACCTGGGTGGACGCCACCCGGCCCAGCAGGCGATGGTGGCTTGCCACGGTTCGCAATGCGGCTTCTGCACGCCGGGCTTCGTGATGTCGCTCGCGGCCTGCCACGATCGCCATCGCGCTGCAGGTACCCAAGCCACCCGGCAGCAACTGGCTGACGACCTGTCGGGCAACCTGTGCCGCTGCACCGGTTACCGGCCGATCCTCGACGCCGGCGAACAAATGTTCAAGCTGACAGCCGGCGAGCTGGCGCCACTGGCCACTGCACCCACTGTCGCGGCACTGCAGGCGCTGCGCGGCGTGCGCGGCGACGCGGCGCTGCATCTGGCTGCACCGACGCCCTTCCACGCGCCGCGCAGCCTGGACGACTTGGCAGCGCTGCGTGCCGCCAAGCCCGAGGCGCGACTGCTGGCCGGCGGCACCGATGTGGCGCTGTGGGTGAACAAGCGGTTCCGCGAACTGGGCGAACTCATCTACCTCGGCGAAGTGGCCGAACTCAAGGCGATAGACGACGCCGATGGCTGGCTGACGATAGGCGCCGGCGCCTCGCTGGAGGCGGCTTGGACAGCGCTGGCCAGGCATTGGCCTGACAGCCGCGAGATGGGTTTGCGCTTCGCCTCACTACCGGTGCGCGAGGTCGGCACGATGGGCGGCAACATCGCCAATGGCTCGCCGATCGGCGACAGCGCGCCGGTATTGATCGCACTGGGCGCCGAGATCTCGCTGCGGCTGGGCGACCGGCGGCGCACGATGCCGCTGCAGGACTTCTACCTCGACTACCTGCGCAACCGGCTTGAGCCCGGCGAGTTCGTTCAAGCGCTGCGACTGCCGCTGCCTGGGCCAGACCAGGCGTTGCAGGAAAGGCTGAGGGTCTACAAACTCAGCAAACGCCGCGACTGCGACATCTCCGGGCTGTCCGCCGGGCTCTGGTTGCGGCTCGATGGCGACCGGGTGGTCGACGCGCGCTTCGCGTTCGGCGGCATGGCGGCCATCGTTAGGCGCGCCGCTGGGGCCGAAGCCGCGGTGCGAGGCCAGCGCTGGACCGAGGCCACGCTCCAGGCAGCGATGGCCGCGCTAGACGGCGACTTCGAGCCGCTGACAGACCTGCGAGCCTCGGCAAGCTACCGACGCCGCGCCGCGCGCAATCTGCTGCAACGGCTGTGGCTGGAAACCCGGATCGACGCGCCGCTGAGCGCCGACCAAACCAGCGTCTGGCACGTCTGATGTCGTCCAGCCAACGCCACAACCCAGCGGCGACCGAGCTCGGCAGCGCCGAGGCCCACCGGCATGCCGCCGGCGCGCGCGTGGGCATCAGCCGGCGACATGAATCGGCCCACCTGCATGTCGCCGGCAGCGCGCCCTATGTCGACGACCTGCCAGAGCTGGCCGGCACGCTGCATGCCGCGCTCGGGCTGTCACCCGTGGCGCATGGCCGGCTGCTGGCGATCGACCTGGACTTGCTGCGGACCCAACCCGGCGTGGTGGCGGTCTATACCGCGGCCGACTTCCCCGGCCCCAACGACTGCGGACCGATCGTGCACGACGACCCCATCTTGGCCGAGAGCAAGGTGCGCCACGTCGGCCAGCCGGTTTTCGCGGTGGTCGCCCAGACCCGCGACGCCGCCCGTCGCGCCGCCGCGCTGGCCGCCCAGGCGCTGCGGATAGAACCCTTGCCGGCGCTGCTGACGGCGCTCGACGCCCATGCGGCGCAGCAATACGTGGTGCCGCCGATGCAACTGGCGCGCGGCGATGCCGACGCCGCGCTGGGGGCCGCGCCGCACCGGCTGCAGGGCAGCTTCGCGCTCGGCGGGCAGGAGCAGTTTTACCTCGAGGGCCAGATCAGCTACGCCCTGCCGCAGGAAGACGGCGGCCTGCTGCTGCACTGCAGCACCCAGCACCCGAGCGAGATGCAGCACCTGGTGGCCAACGCGC
>CALQBT020000456.1 GCA_943328885.2 Bordetella parapertussis
ATGTCGAAGCCCGGCAGGCCCAGCTTGTCGCCCACCATCGCCAGCGCGCGGCGGATCGCGCTGAGCATGCCCAGCGCCAGGATGTCGACCTTGATCAGCCCCAGCGTGTCGAGGTCGTCCTTGTCCCACTGGATCACGGTGCGGCCGTCCATCGCGGCGTTCTCCACCGGCACCAAGCGCGAGATGTCATCGCGGGCGATCACGAACCCGCCCGGATGCTGGCTGAGGTGGCGCGGGAAGCCGATCAACTGCTGCGTCAACGCCATCCACTGGCGGCAGACCAGCGAGTCCGGATCGAGACCTTGCGCCCGCAGCCGCTCAGGCGCGATGGTCCGGCCACGCCTGGCGCCGGCGCGCCCCAGCACCGCCGTGGGCGACTCGTGCACCGCCGGCGCGTCGGTCCACCACGGCGAGCCGCGCGAGACCGCGGCGATGCGGTCCAGGTCCAGCCCGAGCGCACGGCCGACATCGCGCAGCGCGCTGCGCGGCCGGTAGCTGATCACCACGCCAGTCAGCGCCGCGCGGTGGCGGCCGTATTTGCGGTAGATGTACTGGATCACCTCCTCGCGGCGCTGGTGCTCGAAGTCGATGTCGATGTCGGGCGGCTCGTTGCGCTCGGCGCTGATGAAGCGCTCGAACAGCAGATTGGCGCGCGCCGGGTCGACCTCGGTCACGCCCAGGCAAAAGCACACCGCCGAATTGGCCGCGCTGCCACGACCCTGGCACAGGATGCCGCGCTCGTGGCGCGCCCATTGCACGATGTCGGCCACCGTCAGGAAATAGGGCTCGAAGCCGAGCTGCGCGATCAGCGCGAGCTCATGCTCGATCGTCTTGCGCACCGACGGCAGCTCGCCCTCGGGGAAACGTCGCTTCACGCCCGCCTCGGTCAGCACACGCAGCCAGCTGGTCGGGCTGTGGCCGGCCGGCACCACCTCCTCGGGGTACTCGTAGCGCAGCTCGGCGAGCGAGAACGCACAGCCGGCGGCGATCGCCAGCGTCGCGGCCAGCCACTCAGCCGGGTACAGCGCAGCCAGCCGGGCGCGCGCGCGCAGATGGGCTTCGGCATTGGGTTCGAGCGCCAGCCCACAGTCGGCCACCGGCAGGTTCAGCCGCGTGGCGGTGAGCAAGTCCTGCAATGGCTTGCGCGAACGCGCGTGCATCAGCACATCGCCGCAGGCCACCAGCGACAGACCGCTGAGCTCGGCCACCTGAGGCAGCCGCTCGAGACGCAAGGCGTCGTGCGGCCGGTGCAGCAGCTCAACGGCGATGGCGCAGCGATCGGCCCCGAACCAGGTCTTGAGCCACATCGCGTGGGCGAACAAGGTCTCGAAGGACTGCGTGGCCTCAGGCAGCAAGATCGCAAAACAGCCCGGCAGGCCGGCGAGGTAGGGCGCATTGGGCACCCTGCCCTCCAAATCGGACGGCTGCGCCAGGTACTGGCCCTTGGATGCACGACGCCGGGCCACGCTGATCCACTGCGAAAGATTGCCGTAGCCGCGACGGTTCTGCGCCAGCAACACCAGGCGCGGACCGGCTTGGTCGGCGAGCACTGACGAGCTGGCGGGTTCGACCGCACCGCGTTGGGCCTGCACTGGCGCCTGCAACTGCATCTGCGCACCGACGATCAGGTGCAAACCCAGGCGCTGGGCCTCGGCGTGGGCGCGCACCACACCCGACAACGAGCAATCGTCGGTGATCGCCAGCGCAGCGTAACCGCGAGCATGGGCCGCCGCCACCAACTCCTCCGGGTGCGAGGCTCCTGTCAGGAAGCTGAAGTTGCTGCGGCAGTGCAGCTCGGCGTAGGCAGGCAGCGGCCCGGCGGCGCGGGTGGCGGTCGACATCTCAGGCCTCATATCAGCGAGGCACCGGCAGCAGGACTGTCCGTGCAGTGCAATATCGCAATAAATACTGTGTTTTTGTACAGTTTATGCGATCACACTTCGCTGCGCAAGCGCCGACGCGCAAGATGTCCAGATCGGACCTGCTAGGCTGCAAGCCTGCGGCGCGGACCCGTTAACTCACACGTCAAGGCTGCATAGAAGATACCGACTTCACCATTTCCACCAGTCGCTCAACACTCCATGCACTTACTGTTCGTTTATGGCTCGCTCAAAGAAGGCTTCCCGAATTTCCATGTGAACAAGGGTCGGCGTGTACCTGGCACGTACAGAACGGTTCAGCCTGACCCGCTGTTCTTGGCCACTGGCCAACTTCCCTGCCAGCTGCCTTCGCCAGGCGTGGGCCACCGGGTGCTCGGTCAGCTGTTTGAAGTGTCTTCGGCTGAGTTGGCGGCCATGGATACCCTGGAACGGGTCGGCGAGCCTGATGGCTACAGGCGCATCACCCTCGAGGTCGAGCAAGCTGAGATGAGCGCAGAAAACCGTCAAACCGCGTTCGTTTACGTCCAGCATGAGTCACGACTTGCCGGGTCGGCCGCACACGTCGGCCCGATTGCCGAGTACACGCACGAACATGCCAAATCACTGCGTTGGTAGCGTGAGTCCTCGCCCACGGCAGTTCCCGATACCCCACCGCCGGCCTTGCCTTCTGCGGTCGAACGGTCGGCCGCAATATTAAACCGCAGAGACGAAAATCCATGACGCCAAAACATGAAATTGAACAGTTCATCGCGCGAGAATTTCCGACCAGCCAATACTTGATCGTCGAGGCGACCGAGCGCAGCGCGACGATTCGGCACCAAGTCACGCAAAATGACACCAGGCCTGGCGGTACAGTGTCAGGTCCGACCTTGATGGGGCTGGCGGATGCCGCGATCTACATTGCAATCCATTCAACCATAGGTCTGACACCGCACGCCGTCACCTCAAGCTTGAACATCAACTTTCTTCGGCGCCCGTCAGCGGACAAGGCAATTATCGCTGTCTGTAAATTACTGAAGGTCGGAAAAACTCTGGTGGTGGGCGAAGTCAGCCTGCTCTCGGAAGGCAGCGACGACCCTGGGTTCCTCGTCGTTTCGTATGGAAATTCGGCCTGTCACCCTTACTTGGTGGTGGGGTCCGGTGGAGCTTGTGGGCAGCCGACGGCCTGTGGGTGGACGCGTGGGCAACCCGCAGGGTTGTCCATCCG
>CALQBT020000457.1 GCA_943328885.2 Bordetella parapertussis
CGGACCAGGCCGCAGCGAACCCAGGCCCGGGCTGCTCAGCAGGCCTGCGCTGCGGTCACAGGCCGAGCCGGGCCAGGTCGCCGCGGCCCTGCCGAACCAGCAGCGGCTGCTCGCCTGTCAGGTCGATCACCGTGGTCGCCTGCATGGGACAGGCGCCGGCATCTATCACCGCGGCCAGCAATTTCTGGAATTGCGCCCGAATTTCCTCGGGGTCGTTCAGAGGGTCTGTCGCTCCCGGCGCGATCAAGGTGGTCGCCAGCAGCGGCTGGCCCAGTTCGGTGAGCAGCGCCTGCATCACCTTGTGTTCTGGCACGCGCAGGCCGATGGTGCGTCGCGACGGGTGTGACAGGCGGCGCGGCACTTCCTTGGTCGCGTCGAGGATGAAGGTGTAAGGCCCTGGCGTGCCAAGCTTGAGCAGCCTGAACTGGCGGTTGTCGACCTGGGCGTAGTTCGCCAGTTCAGAAAGATCTCGGCACAGCAGCGTGAGGTGGTGCTTGTCGTCGACCTGGCGGATGCGCCGCATGGTCTGGGCGGCAAGCTTGTCATCGAGGTGGCAGACCAGCGCATAGCTCGAATCGGTCGGCACCGCGCAGACTCCGCCGCTGTGCAGTAGCTGCGCGGCCTGCTTGATCAGGCGGGGCTGAGGGTTGTCGGGATGGACCTCGAAATACTGCGACATGCTGGCGGTCCTGTAGCGGAAAAACCGATAACTCTAAGCCTGCCGACGCTGCGTCGCGATGTTTTGGGCATGCAACAGCCCCACCAGCCCGGTCGACGCTGTTCTGGATCAGGCCGGGTGCAGCACCCGGTGCGTCAGCGCTTGCCATACCGGTGACACCGAGGCTGGCAGGTCGGGCAAGCCGCCGAGGTCGATTCGGCTTTCGGTGGGCGAGTGGAAATCGCTGCCGCGCGAGGCCAGCAAGCCGAATTCCTGGGCCATGCCGGTGTACTTGATCGTGTCGGCTTGGCCATGGCTGCTGGTCAGCAATTCCACGCCCTGGCCGCCATGCGTCTTGAACTCCGAGAACAACGCGAATTCCTCGTTGACCGTGAATTTGTAGCGCGCCGGGTGAGCGATCACCGCAACGCCGCTGGCCTGCGTGATCCAGCGCACCGCATCGCCCAGGCTGGCCCAGCGATGCGGCACGAAGCCTGGTTTGCCCTCGGTCAGGTAGCGCCTAAAGACCGAACCGGTGTCGGGGCAGACGCCGGTGTCGACCAGCCAGCGTGCGAAGTGGGTTCGCGACATCAGGTCGGGGTTGCTGACGTAGCGCAGAGCGCCCTCGAAAGCGCCGGCGACGCCAACCCGTGCCAGGCCTTCGGCCATCTCGCGGGCGCGCTGCAAGCGCCCGCCCCGCGTGTGGGCCAGGCCGTCGCGCAGTGCAGCATCTTGCGCGTCGAAGCCCAATCCGACGATGTGAACGGTTTCGCCGGCAAACGTCACTGACACCTCGACCCCGGTCAGGAAATCAAGCCCCAGCGATTGCGCGGTGGCTGCCGCCTCGGCCAGGCCGCTCGTCTCGTCGTGGTCGGTCAAGGCCCAGAGCTCGACGCCATTGGCGTGGGCTCGCTCGGCCAGGGCTTTGGGCGTGAGCGTGCCGTCTGAGTAACGGCTGTGGCAATGCAGGTCGGCGTTGAGGGGATTCACCCCGCTATTTTCGCCGCTGGCGGCTGGCCTTTGCTCGCCAGGGGTCAGCCCGAGACCACACGAACCGCCGCGCGCTGGGGCTCGGGTTCGGAGTCGAAGCGCTCGAAGCCGGTGTAGCACAGGAAATGCCGGTTCGCGGCGCGGCCGAACAAGCTCATGCCCAGTTGTTCGGCCAGACCATGGCCCATCGCCGTGACGCCGTTGCGCGAGACGATGATGGGCACACCCATCTGGGCCGACTTCATCACCATCTCGCTGGTCAATCGGCCGGTGGTGTAGAAGGTCTTGTCGGCACCGACCACGCCGTGCAGGCCCATCCAGCCGGCGATCGTGTCGATCGCGTTGTGGCGACCCACGTCTTCAACGAACATCAGCAGTTCGGCGCCGCAGAACAAAGCACAACCGTGGACCGAGCCGGCCTTGCGATGGATGCTGTTGCGCTGGCGCATCTGCTCGAGCAGCGCGTGCAGCGTGGTCTGGCGGATGCGCGCTTGGCTGGCGACAGGCAGTGTCACCGAGCCGAGTTGCGACATCATGTCGCCGAACACCGTGCCCTGGCCGCAGCCGGTGGTCACCACCCGGCGGGCTGTCTTCTTGTCGATGTCGGCGATGCCGCCACGGGTCTTGACCGCTGCGGCACCGACATCCCAGTCGACCGTGATCGATTCGACCTCGGCCACCCCGTCGATCAGCCGCTGGTTCAGCAGATAGCCCAGCACCAGCAGTTCAGGGCTGGCGCCCAGCGTCATCAGCGTGACGAGTTCACGCTTGTCGATGAATACCGTCAGCGGTCGTTCAACCGGGATGTGGATGCAGCGTCGCTCACCGTACTCGTCGAGGATGGTGATCTCGCGCAGCAATTCGCCTTGCGCTGACGTCAGCCGCGGCGCGCCTGGCACCGGCTGCGGGCAGCTCGGTGCATCGAAGGCCAACAGTGGCAGCGGGTCGGCCGGCATGGGCGTGCGAAGGTCCTTATTTCTTGGCCACGACGGGTGCTTTGGCCGCGGCCGATGCGGCCGGTGCCGACGCAGCACCGGCGGCGACATAGGGCCCAGGGTCGGCGCAAGGCGGCGTGGCGGTCGGCGCCGATGCTGGTTTGCCTGCTTTCTTGGCACTGGCCTGGTGGCTGCTGGCCACCTTGTCCATCGATTGGCAGAGCTTGAAAGCATCGACTTTGCCGGCGTGTGCGGTCTTGGCGGTCGCTTCGGCGGCCTTGGCCTTGGCTTCGTCGCCGGGCGCTGGCAGCTTGGCCAACGCCGACCAGCCCATCAGCGTGCCGGCCAGTGCCAGCAGCGTGGTTGCAGCAATGCGCTTCATGGAGTCTCCAGCTTCGGGTTGGTCGTGATCGGTCAGGCTTGGGGCGCGGCCAGCGGGGCCGGCTCGGACGAGCGCTGGGCTGGTATCTTGCCAGCCTTGACGTC
>CALQBT020000458.1 GCA_943328885.2 Bordetella parapertussis
CAGGGAGTTGCTCAACAAGGTCAAGCGCGCCTCGATCATGGCCGACGGTGGGCGCGTCGGTTGCGAAGACCTGGGCCTGGCCGCCGCCGGGGGCGATGCGCCGCAACAGGTCGACACGCTCGACCTCCGACAGGTGCGTGACCGCGCCGAGCGGGGCGCGGTGATCGCAGCGCTCGGGCGCACCAACGGCAATCTGGTCAAGGCCGCCGAACTGCTGGGCGTGAGCCGGCCAACGCTCTATGACTTGATGAACAAGCTGGCCATCCGGCAGCGCATCGATGCCTGAGTCCGGGCCGCGCTCGCTGTGCGCGCCGGCATCAAGGCCTCAGTTCCTACAGCACCGCTACAAGGATGAACCCGATGTTCCCTCGATGGACCGTGCTGACGATCTCGGCCTGTATGCTGATGCCGGCCTGCAGCCCCAGTCCGTCCGAATGGGTCGCCACGGCCAGGCAAGACATCGCCAAAGGCGACCACAAGTCGGCGTCGCTGCAACTCAAGTCGGGGCTGGCCGACAACCCTGGCAACCCCGAGATGCGCTTTTTGCTGGGTCAGACCCTGCTCAGAGGCGGCGACCCAGCGGCGGCGACGATCGAGCTCAAGAAGGCCCGCGAGCTCGGCCACCCGGCGGCGGCGGTTGTGCCGGAATTGGCGCGCGCGATGCTCGCCCAGAACAAATACCAGGCGCTGGTCGATGAATTCGCGAGCCTGCGCCTGGACGGCGCCGATGCGAACGCCGAGCTCAAGGCCTCGCTCGCCGCTGCCTACGCCAACCTCGGCCGCAACGAAGCGATGGTGCAAGCCGTCAACGAGGCGGTGGTCGCCTCGCCCAAGTTGCCCGCGGTGCTGCTGGCCAGGGCCAGGTTGCTGGCAGGCCGGGGCGATGCCGACAGCGCGTTCAAGCTCATCGACGAGGTCGATGCCAGCGGCCAGCTCACGGTCGATGCCAAGCTGCTCAGGGCCGACATCTTGCTGCGCGCCAGGAACGACCCTGCGGGCGCGGTCGCAGCGCTCCGAAAAGCCTTGGCTGCCGATCCGCTGGCCTTGGTCGCGCATGTCGCGATCATCGGCATCGAGTTGTCGCGCGGCCACGCTGACCTGGCCAAGCAGCAGTTGCAAACCCTCAAGCTGGCGATGCCCAAGCATCCCCAGGTGCTCTACCTCCAGGCGCAGATCGCCTACATCGACAAGGACTACGGCCGTGCGCTCGAGGCGCTCGAGCTGCTGCTGAAGGCCTACCCCGACTTGGCGACGCTGCGCATGTTCGCGGGTGCCGTGCAGTACCAGCGCAATGCCTTGCTGCAGGCCGAAACCTTGCTGTCCAAGGCGGTTCAGCTCGACCCCAACCTGGTGCTGGCAAGACAGTATCTGGCGCGCACCTACTTGCGCATGGGTCAGGCGACCAAGGCCCTGGCCGCGTTGGGCAATCTGGCCGATGTCGCCAAACCCTCGGCCGACAGCGTTGCGGTGGCTGCCGAGGCGCAGCTGCTGGCCGGCAACCTGGCGCGCGCCGAGGCCTTGTTCAACCAGGCGGCCAAGCTCAAGCCTGACGACGTGACCCTGCGCACGGCGGCGGCGCTGACGCGGCTGGCCAAGGGCCAGGTCGCCGAGGCTTTCCAGACGCTGCAGGACATTGCGCAGACCGATACCGGTATCACCGCCGATCTGGCCGTCGTCAGCCTGCGCATGCGCCGCGGTGAGCAGGCGCTGGCGATCAAGGCGATTGAGCAGATTGAGCGCAAACAGCCCAAGGACCCGCAGGTGGCCGAGTTGCGGGGGCGCGTGCACCTGATGCGAAGAGAGATTGCGGCCGCCAGGGCCAGCTTCGAGCAGGCCCTGGTGCTACAGCCTTCTTACTACGCGGCGACTCAGCGCTTGGCGGCGCTGGACCTGGCCGATCAACACCTCGATCAGGCGCGCCAGCGATTCGAAGATGCCCTCAAGGCCAACCCGAGGAATTCCGACGCCAGGCTTGCGGGCATTGAGCTGAGCCGTCGTGGTGGCGCCGACCAGGCTGAAATCATCCGGCTGTTGACCGGCGCGGTGCTGGCTGATGCGACCCATGCGCCGACGCGGCTGGCCCTGGTCGCGCTGTACAAAAGCGCCCGCGATGCCAAGAAATCGCTCGCGGTGGCGCAGGACGCGGCGGCGGCGCTGCCTGGCGACATGGACATCCTGGGCGCGCTGGGCGAGGCCCAGATCAGCGTCGGCGAGGTCCAGCAGGCGGTTCGCACCTTTGGCAAGATCGTCTCGATCCTGCCCAAGTCCGAGACGGCGCAGCTTCGGCTCGCCGATGCGACGGCTGCAAGCGGCGACCTTGCCGGGGCTGAGGCGGGCGTGCGCCGGGGGCTGGAGGCGCTGCCCGAATCGCGTCTGTTGCAGCGCCGACTGGTGGCGCTGGCGGTCCAGTCCAAGGATGCCGGCAAGTCGCTGGCCTGGGCGCGCGCCCTGCAGCAGAGCAAGCCCGGCAGCGCCGCCGGTTTCATGCTCGAGGGCGACATCCATGCCGGGCAGAAGAACTGGCCGGCTGCGGTGGTCGCTTACCGCCAGGCCAGCGAAAAGCCCACGGCCGACCCGAAGTCTGCGGGCAAGCTGCACGCAGCGATGCTGATGACCGATGCTGCGGCCGCTGAGGGCTTCGCCGCCCAATGGCTCAAGACACATCCCGCCGACGCCGGTTTTCGGGTTCACCTCGGCTCGCGGGCGCTGGCCCTGGGCGACGCCGCGCTCGCCGAGCGGCTGTTCACGCAGGCGGTCGCGATCGCGCCGCGCAACTGGCAGGCCTTGAACGATCTGGCCTGGCTGATGGCTGACCGGGGCGCCAAAGGCGGCTTGAGGCATGCCTTGCAGGCTGCGGCACTGGCACCGGGCGAGCCGGTGGTGCTCGACACGCTGGCCAAGACACAGGCGCTCGAAGAAAGCCTGGACCGCGCCCTCGCCACCCAGCGGCAGGCGGTCGAACTCGCGCCGGCCCAGCCGGTGCTGCGGCTCAACCTGGCCAGGCTGCTCATCCAGGCGGGTCGTCGCGACGACGCGTTGGGCGAGCTCGA
>CALQBT020000459.1 GCA_943328885.2 Bordetella parapertussis
AACAAGGATTTGACTCGCCGATCTTTCGAATGAATGCAGGATGGATGGGTATCGTGGCGCCAGCCAAGACACCTCCTGCCATCGTGCAACGGCTCAGCGAAGAGTACGCAGCGGCGATTCGCCACCCCGACATCAACGAACAGATGATGAACCTGGGACTCGATCCGATTGGCAGCAACGCCGAGTCGTTTCGCGCCACGTACCTCAGCGAGAAAGTGGTGTGGCGAGACACGCTCATCAAAGCTGGTATCGAAGTGAAATGATTCAGATGCCGGCGTACAGCGCTGGCCAAGACATCAAGATCAGCAAGCCGGAGTTCGCCGGCACAAGGAGAAACCTCATGGCCCACCACCTCATGTCACGTCGCCACTTGCTTGCCGAGGCCTGCGCCGGCGGCTTGACACTCAGCCTCGGCACCCGAGCTCTCGCGCAGTCTGAATGGCCAGACAAGCCCTTGAAGTTCATCGTGCCTTACACGGCCGGCGGTGTGACCGATCTGGTGATGCGAATGGCCAGTCGCCATGTGGCCGAGCGCCTGGGGCAAACCATCGTCATCGAAAACCGACCCGGCGCCGGCGGCATGGTGGGCATGGCTGCCGTGGCAAAAGCCGCTGCGAACGGCTACACCATCGGCGCGACCGCCAGTTCGGCGATCATCGCCTCGCCTTTGCTCAATGCGCAGCTTCCCTTTGATGTCTCGGAAATTGCATTCATCAGCCTGTTGGCGACGGTACCGATGATGCTCACCGTGAACCCGTCGATACCGGCCAGCAACGCGACCGAATTGCTCAAATACATTCTTGCGAACCGCAACAAGCTGAGCTACGGCTCGACGGCGGTCGGTCACTATGGCCATGTCGCGATGATGGAGATGAGCGAAGCCCAGGGCGCGGGCATGGTCCATTCACCCTACAAAGGTGAGACGCCACTGCTGCAGGATCTGGTCGGCGGACAGATTCAACTCGCGTTCTTCTCTCCCTCGACGATCAAGCCGATGGCCGATGCCGGCAAGGTCAAGTTGCTGGGCGTGTCGGGGACCAAGCGGCTTAAATCGCATCCCAATGTTCCAACCCTGTATGAACAGGGCTATGCGGCGCCGATCTTCAGGATGAATCCGGGCTGGGTCGGCGTTGTCGCACCCGCCAAGACACCGGCCGCCATCCTGCAGCGGCTCAGCGCCGAGTACATGGCGGCGATTCGCAAGCCCGAAGTCAGCGACCAAATTTCAGAAGCCGGACTCGAACCTGTGGGCGGCAGCGCCGAGCAATTCGCCGCAACCTATCTGGCCGAACGGCCGGTCTGGCGTGAGCTGTTCATCAAGGCTGGATTGGACGTGAAGGGCTAAGGCCAATTCGGGCGTGATCTAGCCTTGCGCGACATGACGCGCGGCGCAGCTCAGCCGTCAGTGCGGGCTCAACGGAAAATCTCAATTCCCAGCATTGCGAAGCACTCGCCCCGGACACTCATCATTGCGAACCCCATCTCGCACCACGTGACAGCCGTTGACCATGACATGGCTGAACCCGCTGGGGTGATTCAAAGGCGTGAGCACCGACGTGTGGTCCTGCACCGCTGCTGGATCGAAGACCACCACATCCGCAAACCCACCTGCCCGCAGCAGCCCGCGATCGACCAGCCCCAGGCGCTGGGCGGGCTGTGAACTGATACGTCGAACGGCCTCGGGCAAGGACAGCACAGCTCGGTCGCGCACATAGTGACCGAGCAAACGAGCCGTCCAGCCGTAGCCACTCAGAGAACCTATCGTGTCTTTCAAGGGTCCGCGCCGCGATAGCGCCAAGGTATCCGACATGATGCTGCATTTCGACTCGCGCATGCACATGCAGACATCCTTGTCGTTGAAGCTGCGCGAGGTCCAGACCATTTGATTCATGTTCTTGCCTTCTTCGATCAGCAGATCGAAGACGGCATCGTAGGGGTCGACACTGCGCAGTTTGCCAATTTCGGTCAAGCTGAGTCCGACCATCGCCGGATTCGCCACACAGCGCAGCAAGACGATCTCGTCCCACCGGCGCGCTGTCACGAGTCGCCAGATAGGCTTCGGATTGTTCTTCATACGCTCGCGCATCGCCGGATCGCGCAGCCGATCGAGGGTCTTGGCGACACCGCCTTCGCGAGCCCAGGGTGGCAGCACGGCCACCACAGAGGTGTGGCTCCAGTCATGCGGAATCACATCGAAGGCCACATCGACCCCCTCGCGTTCGGCGCGATAGAGCAACTCCAATGAATGCTGCATCGCCTCGGGCGGTGCGCCGAACTTGGGTTGGATGTGCGAGATCTGTAGCCGGGCGCCGGCGTGCCGGGCGGTCGCCACGGCCTCGGTGAACCCGAGGTCGTAGTAGACGTCGCGGTTGCGAACATGTGTGGCATACAGGCCGCCGCGTTTCGCGGCCACGGAGGTCAGCGCGGCGATTTCCTCGAACGGCGCACCGTTGCCTGGCCAATACTCGAGCCCCGTGGAAAATCCGCAGGCACCGTCGTCGAATGCGCGCTCTGCCAACCGCACCATCGCCGCTATATCGGCATCGGTGCTCGGCACCAGCGAGTCGCCCTTGACCGCCGAGTGAATCGCCCCATGCCCGACAAACGCCGCGACGTTGACGGCAGGCCGGGCGTCCTGAAGCCGATCGAGATACTCGCCAAAGCTGTTCCAGCTCACCCTTGTGGCGGCATCCTGCCCGGCAAGCAAGGTGTTGCCCGTGCTGCCGCTCGATAGCGCGCAGCTGATGCCACACTGCCCAATCGCCTCGGTTGTCACGCCCTGGCAGATTTGGCTGTCGGCGCGTCCATCGAGCAGCAGAGTGAAGTCGGAATGGGTGTGCAGATCGACAAAACCGGGTGAAACCGTCTGCCCGCTGGCATCGATGCGATGCTTCGCAACGGCGCCGTCGAGTCGGCCGATGGCGACCACTCGGTCGCCTGAAATACCGACATCGGCTCTGAAAGCGGCGGCGCCGGTTCCGTCGACGATGTCACCACCAGTGATCAAGGTATCAAACATGGAACTTCGCCGGTCAGTTATTTTTGAA
>CALQBT020000460.1 GCA_943328885.2 Bordetella parapertussis
AGATCCTCGCGCGAGAAACCCCGGTCGCGGCGCAGCAGCCGGTCGCTTTCGGCGATACGGTGCGCGACGGACAGGATCAGCCCTAGCGTGTGCTCGGCGACCGACACCGCGTTGCCGCCGGTCTGGTTGACGACGGCGATGCCGGCGCGGGTGCAGGCCGCGACATCGATCGGGTCGTATCCCGCACCGGCCGAGGACGCGCACAGCAGCGCGGGACAGGCTTCGATCAGGGCCGCGGTGACAAAGGCGAACGCGGGTTGTTCGTCCTTGGCTGCCGACACATGGTAGACATGCGCGCCATGCAGCGCTGCCTCGGACGCAGCCTGCGACGCCGGCATCGGGTGCACCTGCAGTTCGATGCCCGATTCCGAACGCAGGCGCTCGTCAAACACCGGGTTGACGAAGCTGTCAAAGCGGACCACTCGGGCAGTGTTCATCACAGCGCAACCCCTTTTTGCTTCAGTGCCGCGTCGATCCAGCGGTCGTCGTACGCACCGCGCTCGATCGCATCGAGCGTGGCGGCTTCGTCGGCGAGCTTGCGGTGCGACGCGGCAGCCACCGCCTCGGCCTCGTGCGGCGCGATGAAGACGACGCCGTCGTCGTCGCCGACCACGATGTCGCCTGGGTTCACGACCATGCCCGAGATGCTGACGGGCACGTTGATCTCGCCCGGTCCATCCTTGTAGGGGCCACGGTGACATACGCCGCGCGCATAGCAGGGGAAGCCGTCGTCGCGGAACGCGGCGCTGTCGCGGATTGCCCCGTCGATCACCACGCCCGCGAAGCCGCGCTTGCGTGCGACGTTCTTCATGATCTCGCCGATCAGCGCCTGGTCGATGCAGCCGCCGCCGTCGACCACCAGCACGTCTCCCGGCTGGCCGAGCTGCAAGGCCTTGTGGATCATCAGGTTGTCGCCGCTGCGCACACGCACCGTGAGCGCTGGCCCGAGCAGCGTCGTGCCCGGCCGGTGCCGCGGGCTCAGTCCGTAAGTGCCGGTCAGGCGGCTGAGGTTGTCGCTGATGATCGACGCTGGCAGCCCCTTGAACAAAGCCACCAGCGCGGGGTTCGTCGGCCTGCGGGGAAGGATCCTGAATCCGATTTGGGCCACTGGTGGGTCTCCTGGAAGAGGCAAGCGGTGCAATGTCCGCGCCTCGGCTGGACCCCGGACTCGGTGTCGGAATATAGCCGACCCGATTCGGCTCGCCCGCGCCTTGGAGATGCTTGCGGCCACAAGCCGCACCAGCCAGCTCAAGCCGCGCGTCTGTCAACCCAAGAGGCTTGGGCGATCAGTCAAGCCCCAGCGTCGACAGGTCTGGGTGGCTGCGATGAAAATCGGTCGCTGATTCAAACGCTTGCCCCAGCGACAACACCGTACGTTCAGCAAATGGCTTGCCGATGATTTGCAGGCTCACGGGCAAGCCTCTGACCAAACCCGATGGTTGAGACAAGCCACACAAGCCGAGATAGTTTGCAGGACGCGTCATACAGGCGGGAATCGGTGAAGCCTCATCGACCTCGGCGACCGGCAGCGCGGGGATCGCAACGCTGGGCAGCAGCAGCGCGTCATAGGGTTCGAACCAATCGGCAAACGCCTGACGCAAGTCTCGCATGGTCCGAAGCTCTTGTGCATAGGCCCCGGGTTCAAGCGCCTCGGCGGCCTGTATGCGCTGGCGCACGGCGGGGCCTAGCGGCGCCGAAGCGTCGTTGACGTAGGCGCGATGCAAGGCGTAAGCCTCAGCCGCAATGATGCGCCCGGCGTTCAAGGACAAATTGAAAAACCATGCCGGCAAGCGCACCGGCACGATCGTCGCGCCCAGCGATTCGAAGACACGGGCGGCGTCTTGCCAAGACTTGGTGACCTCGGGATCCATAAAGTCAGGCAACTGATTCACATCAGGCAATGCCAGTTGCATACCTTTGATGGTGCGCGGGTCCCTGGCGAACTGTTCGAGCGGCTGCCCCAGCGTCGTGGGGTCGCGTGGGTCAGGCCCGGCCAAGACATCCAGCAACAGGGCGCAGTCGCGCACATTGCGCGCCAACGGCCCGATCGAGTCGAGTGTCCAACTCAGCAAACCCGTGCCATGCAG
This sequence comes from Bordetella parapertussis, assembly GCA_943328885.2. Lineage (GTDB taxonomy): Bacteria > Pseudomonadota > Gammaproteobacteria > Burkholderiales > Burkholderiaceae_C > Pseudaquabacterium > Pseudaquabacterium parapertussis_A. The sequence goes on from CALQBT020000460.1 coordinate 2,088, forward strand.
GCTGATTCTGCCAAAGGTCACTTTCAAACCAGTGAGCCCATTGAAGGCCGCGGGGATGCGTACCGAGCCCCCCGTGTCGCTGCCAATGCCAGCCGGCGCGTAGCCCGCGGCGACCGACACCCCAGTACCGCTCGAGGAGCCACCGGGCACGCGGTGTGTGTTCAGATCCCACGGATTGCGGGGAGTGCCCATCAAAGGATTGGTGCCCCAACCACCAAAAGCGAATTCGGTCATGTGCAGCTTGCCGAGCGGTACCATGCCGGCCCGCAGCAAGCGCTCGACCGTGGCGCTGGTCTGGGTGGCGCGACGCTTGAGAAAATGTTTCGAGCCCAGCGTACAGATCTGCCCCTCGATATCGAGCAGGTCTTTCAGCACCACCGGCAAGCCTTGCAAAGGCCCGAGCGGCAATCCAGAGGCGCGCGCCAGATCAGCACCGCGCGCAATGGCCTGCGCCTGTTCGGCATAGACCTCGGTGAATGCATGCAAGGCGCCGTCAGCTTTTGCAATGCGCTGCAGCGAATGCTGCGTCAATTCAAGTGAAGACAGCTTGCCCTCATCGAGGAGGGTCCTGAGTTCGGTCAAACCCAGCCAAGACAATGACATGTCCAAACTCCTTTGAGGTTGCAACGCTATTCTTCTATCGATCGATTATGCCCATATTTGCCGCACAGGCCGAACCAACAGGACGCTCACTAAAAGAAATATTTTCCGCAAGAAATCCGCTGGCTTTGTCGGGGAAAAATTCAAACTGCCGTACTTGTCGACTGCGTCATTCTTGACCCGCGACGCCTTGACCTGCCATGCGGCCGTCGATGAATGAGCCGGATCTCCTGAAAGAGCAAGCGGTGAGCGGGCGCGCCTGCGCTGGACCTCTGACTCGGTGCCGGAACATAGCCGACCCGATTCGATGCGCCTGCGACCCCGCCGCGCGCCGTTGAGGCGAGGCCTAGAATCGA
>CALQBT020000461.1 GCA_943328885.2 Bordetella parapertussis
GACCGGCGCGCAAAATGGCTGCATCGTCAGCTTCGCCGTCGGGCATACGGCCACGCCGGCCGATGTCGAGCAGGCGGTCGCGCGCGCGCAGGCGGCGCCCGACATGGCCGGTCAGGACCTGGCCAGCGTGGTGTCGTCGGTCGAGCCTTATGAATGGACCGAGACCGAATGGCGCTTGGGCCACGGTTATGGTCAGTTGCAGGCGCCGCGCTGGCATGTGTTGGCCTATGACTTCGGTGTCAAGCGCAACATCCTGCGCATGCTGGCCAGCCGCGGCTGCCGCGTCACCGTGGTGCCGGCGCGCACCCCGGCCTCAGCGTTGCTGAAGTACCAGCCTGACGGTATCTTCCTGAGCAACGGTCCGGGCGATCCTCAGCCTTGCGACTACGCGATCGATGCCGTTCGCACGCTGATCGACTCTGGCATCCCCACTTTCGGCATCTGCCTGGGCCACCAGATCATGGCGCTGGCCTCGGGCGCCAAGACTTTCAAGATGAAGTTTGGTCACCATGGCGCGAACCACCCGGTCAAGGATCTTGACAGTGGGAGGGTCTCGATCACCAGTCAGAACCATGGTTTCGCGGTTGACGAACGATCGCTGCCCGCCAATCTGCGCCCGACCCATGTCAGCCTGTTCGACGGCACGCTGCAGGGACTGGCCCGCACCGACCGGCCTGCTTTCTGTTTCCAGGGGCACCCCGAAGCGTCGCCCGGGCCGCACGACATTGCCTACCTGTTCGACCGTTTCACAACGCTGATGGCGGAGAAGAAGAATGCCTAAGCGTACCGACCTGCACACGATTCTCATCATTGGCGCCGGGCCGATCATCATCGGTCAGGCCTGCGAGTTTGACTACTCCGGCGCCCAGGCCTGCAAAGCGCTGCGCCAGGAGGGCTACAAGGTCGTCTTGGTCAACAGCAATCCTGCGACGATCATGACCGACCCTGACATGGCGGACGTGACCTATATCGAGCCCATCACCTGGGGCGTGGTTGAGAAAATCATCGCCAAGGAGCGTGCGGCGCATCCGGACGAAACCATGGCCTTGCTCCCCACCATGGGTGGCCAGACTGCGCTGAACTGCGCGCTCGACCTGCACAAGCACGGCGTTCTTGCCAAGTACGGCGTCGAGATGATTGGCGCCAACGAGCAAGCGATCGAGAAAGCCGAAGACCGTCTCAAGTTCAAGGATGCGATGACCGCGATTGGGCTGGGGTCTGCGCGCAGCGGCATCGCCCACACGCTCGAAGAGGCCTGGAGCGTGCAAAAACGCATCAGCGCCGAAATTGGTGGCACTGGTTTCCCGATGGTGATTCGGCCCAGCTTCACGCTCGGCGGCACCGGCGGAGGCATCGCCTACAACCCGGAGGAGTTCGAGGAGATCTGCCGGCGTGGCATCGACCTGTCGCCGACCCACGAGTTGCTGATCGAGGAGAGCCTGATCGGCTGGAAAGAGTACGAGATGGAGGTGGTCCGCGATCAGGCGGACAACTGCATCATCGTCTGCGCGATCGAGAACCTGGATCCGATGGGCATTCACACGGGCGACTCGATCACGGTGGCGCCGGCGCAGACGCTGACCGACAAGGAGTACCAGTTGCTGCGCAATGCCTCGATTGCGATCTTGCGCGAGATCGGCGTCGATACCGGTGGTTCCAACGTGCAGTTTTCGATCAATCCGGTCGACGGCCGCATGGTGGTGATCGAGATGAACCCGCGTGTGTCGCGCTCATCGGCGCTGGCGTCCAAGGCCACGGGCTTTCCGATTGCCAAGATCGCCGCCAAGCTCGCAGTGGGCTACACGCTCGACGAGTTGCGCAACGACATCACCGGCGGTGCAACGCCAGCTTCGTTCGAGCCATCGATCGACTACGTCGTCACGAAGATCCCGCGCTTCGCGTTCGAAAAATTCCCGGCCGCCGATGCGCGCCTGACCACCCAAATGAAATCGGTCGGCGAGGTGATGGCGATGGGTCGCACCTTCCAGGAGAGTTTCCAGAAAGCCTTGCGTGGTCTGGAGACCGGCATCGACGGCTTGACCGAGCGCACGGGCTGCCGCGCCAGTGACCGTGACGAGATCGTCGAGGCGATCGGCAATGCGGGTCCGGAACGTATTCTCTATGTTGCCGATGCCTTCCGCATCGGCTTGTCGCTGGAAGAGATTTTCGACGAGACCGCAATTGATCCCTGGTTCTTGTCCCAGGTCGAAGAGTTGATCGCCACCGAGGCCAAGCTCAAGTGCCGCACGCTGGCCAGCCTGTCTGCCGCGGAACTTCGTTTCGTCAAGCAAAAAGGTTTCTCCGACAAGCGTTTGGGCAAGCTACTCGGCAGCAACCAGCACGAGGTCAGGCGCGCCCGACATGCGCTGGCGGTGCGCCCGGTCTACAAGCGGGTCGACACCTGTGCCGCCGAATTCGAAACCCAGACCGCCTACCTCTATTCCTGTTACGAGACGGTGGACGGCGAGTGCGAGGCCAACCCCACTGCCAACAAAAAGATCATGGTGCTGGGCGGCGGGCCCAACCGGATCGGCCAGGGCATAGAGTTCGACTACTGCTGTGTGCACGCGGCGATGGCGCTGCGCGAGGATGGCTACGAGACCATCATGGTCAACTGCAACCCCGAGACCGTGTCGACCGACTACGACACTAGCGACCGGCTGTATTTCGAGCCGGTGACGCTGGAGGATGTGCTCGAGATCGTCGACAAGGAGCGCCCCATCGGCGTGATCGTGCAGTACGGTGGGCAGACGCCGCTCAAGTTGGCGCTGGAACTGGCTGCCAATGGAGTGCCGATCATTGGCACGTCGCCCGATTCGATAGACATCGCAGAGGATCGTGAGCGTTTCCAGAAGCTGCTGCACGAGCTCGGCCTGAAGCAGCCGCCCAACCGCATTGCCCGCACAGAGGAGTCGGCGATCGCGCTGGCCCAGGAAATCGGCTATCCCTTGGTGGTGCGGCCGAGCTATGTGCTGGGCGGCCGGGCAATGGAAATCGTGCACGGCGACAAGGATCTCGAGCGCTATATGCGAGA
>CALQBT020000462.1 GCA_943328885.2 Bordetella parapertussis
GAGCGTCATTTCGTCTGGCTGTTCTGGGTCAACGCGGCCGTGGCGGTGGCGCTGCTGCTGGTGATCGGGCTGGCGGCGCTGCGCTTGCGCAACCGGCTGCGGCGTGGCAAGTTCGGCAGCCGCTTGCTGGCCAGACTGGCCGCGGTCTTCGCGCTGGTCGGGGTTGTGCCAGGGCTGCTGATCTACGGCGTCTCGTACCAGTTTGTCACCCGCAGCATCGACACCTGGTTCGACGTCCAGGTGGCCGGCGCGCTGGACGCGGGCCTGGCGCTGGGCCGCGGCACCTTGGACGCGGCAGTCACCGACTTGGCGGCCAAGGCGCGCACCGCGGCTGATCGACTCGCCGACAGCCGCCAGACCCTGGGACCGCTGGCGCTCGAGCGCGAGCGAGCACAACTCGATGTGCGCGACGCGGTGCTGCTCGCGGCCAATGGCCAGGTGCTGGCCAGCGCCGGCGGCAGCAACGAGGTCTTGGTGCCCGAGCGGCCGGCTGCCAGCGTGTTGCGGCAGGTGCGCAGTCAGCGCAGCCTTGGCGTTCTGGAGGGTCTGGACGATGAGTTGCTGCCCGGCGCCAAGCCGAGCGCACGGGTGCGCGCCATCGCGCTGGTGCCCAACAACGACATCGGTCTGGGTGCGGCGCATGAGGAGCGGTTCCTGATGTTGGTGCAGCCGGTGCCCGGGGCTCTGGTGGCCAATGCACTGGCCGTGCAGGCAGCCTACCGCGAATACCAACAGCGCGCGCTGGCTCGCGATGGCTTGCGCCGCATGTACATCGGCACGCTGACGCTGGCGCTGGTGCTCGCGGTGTTCGGCGCGCTGCTGCTGGCGGTGATGCTGGGCAATCAGATCGTTCGCCCGCTGCTGCTGGTGGCCGAGGGCGTGCGCCAGGTGGCCGACGGCGACCTCAGGCCCAAGCCAGTGTTCGCATCAAATGACGAGCTGGGCGGCTTGACCCGCTCCTTTGCCCAGATGACTGAGCAATTGGCCGATGCGCGCGCGCAAGTGCAGCGCGGCGTGACCCAGATGGAGGCCGCGCGCACCAGGCTGCAGACCATCCTCGACAGCCTGTCGGCTGGCGTGATCGTGTTCGATCCGCAAGGCCTGATCGACACCGTCAACCCGGGTGCGACCCGCATCCTGCGCCAGCCCATGAGCGCTTATCGAGGCCGCAAGCTCGACGAAGTGCCGGGCTTGGCCGACTTCGCCGCTGCTGTCTGGCAGCGCAGCGAGCTGCACCGCACCAGCCCCGAGGACGGCGAACGAGATCACTGGCAGGACGCTTTCGAGCTGCAACTGGGCAAGGGGGAGGGGCTCAACCTGCTGCTGCGGGGCGCCACATTGCCTGGCCTGTCGCGGCTACTGGTGTTCGACGACATCACCGAGGTGGTCTCGGGTCAGCGCTCGGTGGCCTGGGCTGAGGTGGCGCGGCGACTGGCACACGAGATCAAGAATCCGCTGACGCCTATCCAGCTCTCGGCTGAACGGATCGAGCACAAGCTCGCGGCCAAGATGGCCGAGCCCGACCGGGCGATGCTCAGCCGCTCGGTGGCCATGATCGTGTCGCAGGTGCAAGCGATGAAGCAGCTGGTCGACGAGTTTCGCGACTACGCGCGCCTGCCGGCTGCGCGGCTGACGCCGCTCAAGCTCAACGAGTTGGTGGTCGAGGTGTTAGGGCTTTATGCCGCGGCGCAGGAGCAGGGTCTGCTGCAAGCCCATCTTGCCGAATCGCTGCCGGAGATCGAAGGCGACGCCAGCCAGCTGCGACAAGTCATCCACAACCTGGTGCAGAACGCCCTCGACGCGGTGGTGGACCGGCAGGATGGCTTGGTGCAGGTGATCACCGAGGCCGCCCGCGACGACAGCGGTGCGCTGCGCACCGTGCGTTTGAAGGTCAGCGACAATGGGGCCGGTTTTGGCGACCGAGTGCTCAAGCGCGCTTTCGAGCCCTATGTCACCACCAAGGTCAAAGGCACGGGTTTGGGGCTGGCGGTGGTCAAGAAGATCGCTGACGAGCACGGTGCACGGGTTCGCATCGTCAACCGCCGGGACCTCGCGCCGGACGCCGGTGCCGACGGCGCGGTGATCGGGGCCCAGGTTTCGATATCATTTTCGCGTTTTGCGCCGATCATCAAGCACCCCAACCCCGACATGCCGGCACCTGTCCGGACCCTAGACCCCGCCTCGGCAACGGCCTTCGCCGCCGTGCCCGAGGCATTGAGCAGCCATGGCAACGATTCTGGTAGTTGACGACGAGCTGGGAATTCGCGGACTGCTGTCGGAGATTCTGTCCGACGAGGGCCACACCGTCGAGCTGGCCGAAAACGCCGCGCAAGCCCGTGCTGCGCGCGAGCGCCTGCGGCCCGACCTGGTGCTGCTCGACATCTGGATGCCCGATGTGGATGGCATCTCGCTGCTCAAGGAATGGGGCGCGGGTGGCCTGTTGAGCATGCCGGTGATCATGATGAGCGGCCACGGCACCATCGACACAGCGGTCGAAGCCACCAAGTACGGCGCCACCGCATTTTTGGAAAAACCGATCACCTTGCAAAAGCTGTTGCGAGCGGTCGAGCAGGCCTTGGTTCGACCGGCGCCCCGGGCCGTGCTGGCCGCCGGCTCGGTCGACTCAGTGGTCGTCGGCCTGCGTGTCGAGCCGATGCAGCCCCATGGCGGCGCTGGCGCGATGGCCGTCGGCAGCCCGGAGTTGCCGACACCTCTGGGGCTGCAGGCCGAGCAGTCCTTCGACCTCGACCGCCCGCTGCGCGACGCGCGTGATGCCTTCGAGAAGAGCTACTTCGAGTTCCATCTGGCCCAGGAGAGCGGCTCGATGACGCGGGTGGCTGAGAAGACCGGGCTCGAACGCACCCATCTCTACCGCAAGCTCAAGCAACTCGGTGTGGATCTGGCACGGAGCAAGCGGGGCGGGGCATGACAGCCCGGGCTATAATCGCCGGCTGCTGGCCTGGTAGCTCAGTTGGTAGAGCAGCGGATTGAAAATCCGCGTGTCGGTGGTTCGATTCCGCCCCA
>CALQBT020000463.1 GCA_943328885.2 Bordetella parapertussis
GCCATGGCCTTGCCCGTGAGCGCGCCGCTTGAGTCTGCCGACCCGGTGCGGGTGGACGCTGAAGCTGTGCTGCCCGCTTCGGTCATCGCCGGCAAGCCGCTGGCGCTGCCCTTCGAGGACCGGATCCTGACCGGCAACAGCAATCTCGACCTGCTGCTGGAGGCGCAGCGGGTGGCGCCTGTCCCGACCGCTGCGTCCCGCGCGGAGGCCTCGGCCGGCCCGGCGCGGTCTGCTGTCCCGGCGGCACCCCCCGCGTCGCGGCGGGCCGGATTCCTGCCCGATCTGCTGTTCGCCGCTGATGCCAGGCTGGAGGGGCAAGCGCCTGCCCGGCGTGAATGGCTGGCAGGGACCCGGTCGGCCGAGGGGGCTTCGACCCACGATGTCGGTCGTTCCGACCTGGCTTCTGCTGCCGACCAGCGCGCGCTTGATCTGCTGGCCGGGGGGGTGTTTGGGCAGCGATTGAAGCAGCTCATGCATTTTCTGCGCGAAAACCGCGGCTGGGTGCTGGTCGCGGCCGGGTCGCTGCTCGCGCTCGGTGCGGCTTTGAAGGCCTTCAGCCGGCGCATCTGACCCGGCGCCGCGTTGAGTGAGGGATTCGGGCCCCACCCGGCACGCCTTCGCGCTTGCCGCTACCATGTCGGTCGAATGAACAGCTTCGGAGAATTGGGCATGATCAACTTGAAACTTGAGGTCAACGGTAAAGCCGTGACCACCGAGGTGGCGCCTGCCACCTTGCTGATCGACTTGTTGCGCGGCCCGCTGGCCCTGACCGGCACCCACGCTGGCTGCGACACCGCCCAGTGCGGTGCCTGTACCGTGCTGCTTGACGGCCAAGCCGTCAAGAGCTGCAGCGTGCTCGCGGTGCAGGCCCAGGGCTGCAGCGTCACCACCGTCGAGGGCCTGGCCCAGGGCGAAAAATTGCACCCGCTGCAGCAGGCCTTCATGGACTGCCACGGCTTGCAGTGCGGTTTCTGCACCTCCGGCATGATGATGACCAGTGCCTGCTTGCTGGCAGGCAACCCGAACCCGACCGAGGGTGAGATTGTCCACGCGCTCGAGGGCAACCTCTGCCGCTGCACCGGCTACGTCAACATCGTCGCCGCGGTCCAGCAAGCTGCCACCGCGATGGCCGGAGCGCCAGCATGAACGCCCCGCTCGAAGCAGGACGCTTTGGCAGCGGCCAGTCGGTGCGCCGGATCGAAGACCCGGCGCTGATCCGCGGCCTCGGCCAGTACACCGACGACATCTCGCTACCTGGCCAGACCTTTTTAGCGTTTCTGCGCAGTCCCTATGCGCACGCCAACATCACCAGCATCGACACCGCGGCTGCGAAGGCGATGCCCGGCGTGCTGGCGGTCTACAGCGGGGCCGATCTGGTCGCCGCTGGCGTCAAGGCGATGCCTGCGCCGTCGGGCTTCCCCAGGCCCGACGGCAAGCCCGGCGTGTCGGCACCGCGCCGCGCGCTGGCCGACGGTCGGGTGCGCTTTGTCGGCGAGGCGGTGGTCGCGGTGGTGGCCGAGTCGCTGGACCAGGCCCGCGCGGCCGCCGAGGCCGTAGGGGTCGACTATCAAGAGCTGCCCGCGGTGATTGACGCCTTCTCGGCGATGCGGCCCGGCGCGCCCCAGCTTTGCGACGAAGCCCCAGACAACATCGCTGCGGCCATGCGTCACGGCGATGCCGCTGCGACCGAGGCTGCTTTTGCCGGTGCTGCGCACCGGGTGTCGGTCGACGTCGACAACCAGCGCCTGGCGCCCAGCCCGATCGAGCCGCGCTGCGTCAATGCTGCGGTCGGTGCGCTTGGCAGCGCTGACGCGGGCCGGCTGGTCGTTCGTTTGTCGTCGCAGATGCCCACGGCGGTTCGCGGCGGGCTGGTCGATGCGATCCCGGGCCTGAGCACTGAGAAAGTGCGAGTGCTGGTTGGCGATGTCGGCGGTGGATTCGGCATGAAGACCGGCATTTACCCCGAGGACATCGCGGTGGGCTTTGCCGCGCTGCAGCTGCAACGGCCGGTCAAGTGGCGTGCCGACCGGCTCGAAGAGTTTTTGGCCGCGGTGCACGGTCGCGATGTCGTCAGCCGGGCCGAACTCGCACTCGACGCCAAAGGCAAGGTGCTGGCGCTGCGCGTACGAGGCATCGCCAACGTCGGCGGCTATGCCACCGGCACCGGTGTGGCGATCCAGGTCCTGATCGGGCCTTGGGTGTCGACCAGCATTTATGACATTCCAGTGATCGATCTGCATTTTTCTGCGGTGATGACCAATACCACCCCCACCGGCGCCTACCGCGGCGCCGGCCGGCCCGAAGCGATCTACCTGACCGAGCGGTTGATGGACGCCGCAGCGCGCAAGCTCGGGCTCGACCCGGCCGAGCTGCGCCGCCGCAACATGATCCGCCCGGATCAGATGCCGTACAAGAATCCGATGGGTCAGACCTACGACAGCGGCGCTTTCGAGCAGATTCTCGACCAGGGCCTGGCGCTGGCTGACTGGTCGGGTTTTGCGGCGCGGCGTGCGCAGTCCGAGGCCCGTGGCAAGCTGCGTGGTCGCGGCATCGCCACCTTCCTGGAGTGGACCGGCGGCAACGTGATGGAAGAACGGGTGACGGTCAATGTCACCGCCGACGGTTTCATCGAGCTGGGTTCGGCCACGCAAGGCATGGGACAAGGTATCGCGACCAGCTATGCCCAGCTGGCGGTCGATGTGTTCGGCGTGTCGATCGACCGTATCCGTGTGCTGCAAGGCGACACCGACCGTCTCAACGGCTTCGGCAGCGCCGGTTCGCGCTCGCTGTTCACCGGCGGTTCGTCGGTGGATGTGGCGTCGCGCCGCACTGTCGATGAGGCCAAGAACCTGGCCGCCGAGGCGTTGGAAGCGCCGGCGGCCGACATCGAGTACCGCGAAGGCCGCTTCAAGGTCGCGGGCACCGACTTGGGCATAGGCTTGTTCGAGCTTGCCGCGCGCCAGCCCGAGGCCCGTATCCATGTCGACAGCACGAGTTCGGCTGGCGGCCCGACCTGGCCC
>CALQBT020000464.1 GCA_943328885.2 Bordetella parapertussis
CGTCACCGACCGGCAGTTGCTGGGCGTGGTGCTGAGCAACCTGCTGGACAACGCGCTGAAATACCGCGCCGATGCCAGCGCCATCGAGGTCACGGCCCGTCAGATGCTGCGCGGCGCGCAGCCCGGCCTGCAGCTCAGCGTGAGCAACGCGCCTGGCGACGCGGGCCGGCCCGACCCCGCACAGCTGTTCAAAAAATACTGGCGTGGCGCTGGCGCAACGCGCTACGCCGGCTCGGGCCTGGGCCTGTACCTGTCGTCGCTGATCGCTGTTCGCTTGGGTGGCGAACTGCGCTACCAACCCGAAATGACCAAAGTGAGGTTCCTGCTATGGCTGCCCATCTGAACATCGTTGTGGTCGAGGACAACGACGACCTGCGCGAGGCCATCGTCGAGGTACTGACCGCACTCGGTCACCGGGTGCTGGGTCTGTCCTGCGCCGAGGAACTAGGTGACGAAGGCGCACAGTCGATGATCGATCTGCTGGTGGTCGACCTCAACCTGCCTGGCGAAGACGGCGTGAGCCTGTCGCGCCGGCTGCGGCGCACCCAGCCCGGGCTGTGCATCCTGATGATGACTGCGCGTGACGCGGTGCACGACAAGGTCGCGGGCTACGAGGCGGGCGCCGACATCTACCTCACCAAGCCGGTCAGCATCGAGGAGCTCAGTGCGGCGGTGCAGTCGCTAGGGCGCCGGCTGCGCGCAGACCGAACCAAGCTAGACAGCCAAGAGACGCGGGCGGTGCAAGTCGCTGAGCTGAGGGCACAAGGTCCTGGCGGGCCGGTCGAACTGGGTGCTGTCGAGATGGCGCTGCTCACAGCGCTGGCACGCGCGCCTGGCCAGCGCCTGGCCTACTGGCAGTTGCTCGAGATCATGACTCCGGGCATGGAAGGCGCCAGCCTGCCCAATCTGGCAGTGCGGATGACCAGGCTGCGCAAGAAGCTGTGCGATATCGGCTTCAAAGGGCAGACCTTGCAGGTGATACGCCACGAGGGCTACCAGCTGTGCCTGCCGGTGCAACTGCTGTGAGCCGCGTCGTCCACGCGCAAGTCGCCCGCCAAGCCTTGCCATGCCCGCCAAAGGCTGATGCCCCATGAGTGCGCGATGGCTCAACATCGGCAGCGGCGCCGCAGGCTCTGGATTGCGCCCACCCGGCCTGCGCGGGCCCGACTGGACTGAATTGCGACTGGACGCAGACCCTGCCGTCTGCCCGGACATCCCGACCTGCAGGCCGCGGCCGAGATGATCGCCCAGGACCGGTTGTTCGACGAGGCCTATGCCGGCATCACCCCGTTCGACATCGTGTTCAGTCATCAAGGCCTGGTCGCTCAAGGCCGGGCTGCAGGCCATCACTGGATGGAACATCGAAGTGGCTACACCCTCAGCAGCCTGACCCGCTTGGTGTCACAAGCCGGATTCGAGGGCTATGCCGGATTGCGCTTGCGACCCCGTTTCGAGCTGTGGCTGCTCGCCACGGTGACCCCACGCAGCGACGTTGAGCTCAGGCGCCTGGCCGGGCAGCATTTCCTGCAGCCCAGCCCCAAGCGTCTGACGCGCACCCCATGACCTTGACCATCGTGACGGCCACTCGGGACAGCCGAGAGCAGTTTGAAGCGCGTTCAGCGTTGGCGCCCTCGCTGCTCGCGGTGCACCGCTTGACGCCGTTGCGCTTGCGCCTGTTCAGCGACAACCGGCAGCCGCTGCCCGATTGCTACAACCAGGCCCTAGACGAAGCCGATCCCGACGATGTGCTGGTGTTCGTGCATGACGATGTGGCGTTCGACGACTGGATGCTGGGTTGGCGCTTGCAGGAGGCCTTGCTGCATTTCGATGTGGTGGGCGTGGCGGGCAATCGGCGCCGGCAAGCCGGGCAATTGACCTGGTTGATGCTGCCGGACAGCCAGCAATGGGACCGACCGCAACTCAGCGGTGCGGTGATGCATGGCCCGACCCGCAGCGGGCGCCTGACGTATTTTGGCGCCACACCGGCCGAAGTGATGCTGCTCGACGGGGTGTTGATCGCGGCCCGGGCCGGCGCACTGCAGTCGCGGGGCGTCAGGTTTGACCCGCGTTTCGACTTTCATTTCTACGACCTGGACTTCTGCCGCACGGCGACGCAAAGCGGCTTGAAAATCGGCACCTGGCCGTTGGCGATCACCCATGCCAGCGCTGGCGGCGGCTATTTTTCTGCCGACTGGCACCGCAATGCCGGGGCTTATCGCGAAAAGTGGGGGTCTTGAGGACGCGCCGCCAAGGCGCAGCTCCAAATCTTTCATCAGAGCGGCTTGAGGATCGACCCCGCAGGTCGATGCCGTTTCAGGCTGTCCTGGCCCGCAGCAGCCGCGGCCCGCCGCCCGCGCAGTACTGGGCCCACATCCGCCGCAGCAGCGACTCGACATCGCGCGCATAGCCGTCGATGTCGCACAGCGCCGAGCCCGCCAACTGCTCGCGCAAGCCGGCGCGGCCCTGGCGCAGCGTGGCGGCGTCACGCGCCAGGCGCACCGCCGTCGCGACATAAGCGGCCTCGTCCTCGGCCACCCAGCCGGGCTGGCCCAGCGTGCGCAGCAAGCTCGCGCCCAAGCGCGACGCGGCATGCCCCCCTGCCAGCGTGACCACCGGTACCCCCATCCACAAGGCCTGCAGCGTGGTCGCGCTGCCGTTGAATAGCGGCGTGTCGAGGGCGATATCGATCTCGCCGTGGGCCTGGGCCAGCCCGGCCGGCCCGCTGTGCCCGTACATCGTCAAGCGCTCGGTCGCGATGCCCTGGGCCTCGAAGCGCGCCTTGAACCCCGACTGCACCGCGCTGTCGCCCAGAGACGACGCGCTGAGCATGAGCTGAGATCCCGGCACGGCGCGGAGCACCCGCGCCCACAGCGCAACGCAGCGCGGTGTCAGCTGTATCGCCTCGTTGAACGAGCCGAACACCACCGCCGCCCTGGCATGTCGCGGCGGCGGCAAGGCTTGATCTCGGTCCGGCGCCCAGACCAGCAGGCTGCCCGGCAGCTGGGCAATGCC
>CALQBT020000465.1 GCA_943328885.2 Bordetella parapertussis
CACTGCGAGGCCGCCACCGCACCGTAGGCGAGGCCGGCCACGCGCATCGGCTGAGCAATGCCGGCCACCGTGCTGTCGCCCGCCAGGACCGTGGCATCGCGCATCGCCACCCGGCCGAGCTCGAACACCCGCACCCGTCCCGTCTTGCGTGCGAGGTTGTGGCGCAGCACCTGGAGCAGGCTGCCGATCAGGCTGGACCGCATCGCGGCCAGCGGCGCGGCGATCGGGTTCAGCACCAAGATCGGGTTGGCATTGCCGTGCAGCTCATGCTCCCAGCGCTTCTCGACGAAGCTGAAGCTGATGGTTTCCTGGTAGTCGAGAGCGGCCAAGGCGTGGCGCACTGCAAAGCTGCTGCGCTGCGATTCGGACCGGATGCGCGGGGTCACCGGTGCCAGCGGCGCGGTGTCAGGCAGTTGGTCGTAGCCTATGACCCGTATCACTTCCTCGATCAGATCTTCTTCGATCGCCAGGTCGAAGCGCCAACTCGGCGGTGTGACGAGCAAACGCCCAGCTTGCTGGGTGAATGCCAGTCCCAGGCGGGCGAAGACCTCGGCACATTGGTCCTGCGTGACCGGCATGCCGATCACCTTGGCGGCACGATCGATTCGCAAGGACACCGCAGCGCGGTCCGGCAATTTGAGGATCTGGTCATCGACCGGGCCCGCCTCACCGCCGCAGATCGCTACGATCAGCTCGGTGATGCGCTCGATCTGCTCGACGGTTCGCGCCGGATCGACGCCGCGCTCGAAGCGGTGGCCGGCATCGGTGTTGAAGTTGAATCGGCGCGAGCGGCCGGCCACGGCGTCGGGCCACCAGAACGCGGCCTCGACATAGACATGGTGGGTGTCATCGGACACCGCGGTGGCGTCGCCGCCCATGATGCCGGCCAGCGACTCCACGCCTTGCCCGTCAGCAATCACGCCCACCTGCTCGTCGAGTTCGACGGTGTTGCCGTTGAGCAGCTTGAGCGTCTCACCCGCCCGGCCCCAGCGCACCACCAGGTGGTCATGAATCTTGTCCAGGTCGAAGATGTGCGAGGGCTGGCCGAACTCGAACATCACGTAGTTGGAGATGTCCACCAACGCCGTGACCGAGCGCTGGCCGCAGCGCGCCAGCCGGTCGATCATCCAGGCCGGCGTGCTGGCCCGGGTGTTGACATGGCGAACGATGCGGCCCGAAAAGCGCCCGCACAGATCGGGTGCCTCGACCCGTACCGGCAGTCGGGCGTCGTGCTGCAGCGCTACCGGCGCAATCTCGGGCGTTCTCAGCGGTGAGCCGGTGAGCGCCGAGACCTCGCGCGCGATGCCATAGACGCTCAGCCCATGGGCGAGGTTGGGCGTGAGCTTGAGCGTGAACAAGGTGTCGTCGAGCGCCAGCCATTCGCGCAAATCGGTGCCCGGCTTGGCATCGGGCGCGAGCTCGAGCAGGCCGCCATGGTCCTCGCTGAGCTTGAGCTCGCGCGCCGAACACAGCATGCCCCGGCTTTCGACGCCACGCAGTTGGCCGACCTTGATCTCGAAAGCCTGGGCCTCAGCACCCTCGCCCGGCGGCAGCTTTGCGCCCACCAATGCCAGCGCCACCTTGATGCCGACCCTGGCGTTGGGTGCGCCGCACACGATCTGCAACAGCCCAGCCGCCGAATGAACGCCGGCATCGACCTTGCACACCCGCAGGCGATCAGCATCGGGATGCTGTTCGGCCTCGACGATCTCGGCCACGACCACGCCCGTGAAAGGCGGCGCTGCCGGGCGCAGTGCTTCGACCTCAAGACCCGCCATCGTCAACAAGTGGGCCAGTTCGGCCGTCGAGAGCGGTGGGTTGCAGAACTCGCGCAGCCAGGATTCAGGGAATTGCATGGTCTTGGATAAAAAAGGTTCGCGATCGCGGCTTGCGCAGCAGGCTCTTGCGCCTTGTCAGCGGAACTGCTGCAGAAAGCGCAGATCGCCGTCGAAGAACAAGCGAAGGTCGTTGACGCCATAGCGCAGCATCGTCAGCCGGTCCGGTCCCATGCCAAACGCAAAGCCGATGTGGCGCTCGGGGTCGAGGCCATAGTTGCGCACCACGTTCGGATGGACTTGGCCTGAGCCCGCCACTTCCAGCCACTGCCCTTTGAGCGGACCGCTGGCGAATGCGATGTCGATCTCGGCCGAAGGCTCGGTAAACGGGAAAAACGAAGGCCGGAATCGCAGCTGCAGGTCGTCGCTCTCGAAGAACTTGCGGCAGAAATCGGTGAACACCACCTTCAAATCCTTGAAGCTGACGTTCTCACCGATCCACAAGCCTTCGCACTGATGAAACATCGGCGAATGGGTGGCGTCACTGTCGACGCGGTAAGTGCGCCCCGGCGCGATGACCCGGATCTCGGGCATGGACCCACCGCTGGCAAGCTCGTCGGCATAGCGCGCCGCATGGGCGCGGGCATAGCGGACCTGCATCGGCGAGGTGTGCGGTCGCAGGTTCAGCCAATGGCCTTGCTCATCCTTCATGTCGACGTAGAAGGTGTCCTGCATCGACCGCGCCGGATGGTTCTCGGGGTTGTTCAAGGCAGTGAAGCTCATCCAGTCGGTCTCGATCTCAGGGCCTTCGGCGACGTCGAATCCCATCGACCCGAAGATCGCCTCGATGCGCTCGATGGTTCGCGACACCGGGTGCAGCCCGCCAACGCCGCGCAGGCGGCCCGGCAGGCTGACGTCCAGCGCCTCGGCCTTGAGCTGCGCCTCGAGCTGCTCGGCAGCCATCGCCTGGCGCCGCGCGGTGAGCGCCGCCTCGATGCGCTGCTTGGTCTGATTGATCTCGGCACCGCGGGTCTTTTTCTCGTCGTGCGACAGCGCAGCCAGGCTTTTGAGCAGATCGGTAACGCGGCCAGACTTGCCCATGAAGCGGGCCTTGGCGTTCTCGACTTCGGCGGGGGTGGACGCTGCGGAAAATTCGGCGACCGCCGCGGCCACCAGTTGATCAAGATCGTTCATGTCGGGGCAGAAACAAAAAAGGTCGCCCACGGGTGACGACC
>CALQBT020000466.1 GCA_943328885.2 Bordetella parapertussis
AGTACACCTACAGCCACCTGGGCTACAACCTCAAGATCACCGACATGCAAGCCGCCTGCGGTCTGGCCCAGTTGCTTAAGGCCCCTGCGTTCATCCAGGCCCGAAAGGACAACTTTGCATTTTTGAAGGAACGCCTCAAAGACTGCGCAGAGTTTGTCAACCTGCCCGAGGCCACCGAACACTCGGATCCGTCCTGGTTTGGCTTTCCCATCACGCTCAAGCTCAACTGCCCGGTGACCCGGCTCGACCTGCTGACCTATCTGGACCAGAACAAGGTTGGCACGCGCCTGCTGTTTGCCGGCAACCTGACACGCCAGCCTTACATGTTGGGGGCCAACTACCGTATCAGTGGCGACCTGAGCAACACCGACAAGGTGATGAACAACACCTTCTGGATCGGGGTGCAGCCGGCCTTGACACGGGACATGCTGGAGTTTGCTGCCAGCAAGATGGAGAGTTATCTGGGCGTGAATTTCTGAGTGGAACCCACGATGCCTGCTTCATCCCCCACCCCGCCTGCGCCGTCAAGTGCCCAGCCAGGCTTTGACGCCAAAGTGTTGCGCAAGACAGTGCTCGACATGGCCTATGCCGGCGCTACCGTGCACATCGGCTGCGCCTTCTCCATCATCGAGTTGCTGGCCGTGTTGTATCGCAGCCACCTGCGCTACCCCGGCAACGATCCCTTGGCGGCCGAGCGCGACTACCTGGTGCTCAGCAAAGGCCATGGCGTCATGGCGCAATACGCCTGCATGCGCGAGCTGGGATGGCTCAAGGATGAAGCGTTCACGGGCTATTTTGCCGATGGCAGTGATTTGAAGGGCTTGTCAGACTCGCGCATTCCCGGCCTGGAGGTCAGCTCCGGCTCGCTAGGGCATGGCTTCTCGGTGGGTGTCGGCATGGCCATGGGGGCCAAGCTGCTTGGCACCGATCAAAAAACCTACGCCCTGGTGGGTGATGGCGAAATAAACGAAGGTCCGATTTGGGAGGGTGCCCTGTTCGCCTCGCACCATAAACTCAAAAACTTCATGGTCATCGTCGATGAGAACGGCTTTCAGGCCATGGGGCGCACCCAGGAAGTGCTTGCTCTGGGATCCATTCAGGCCAAGTTCGAGAGTTTTGGTTTCGAGGCGCTCACCATCGACGGGCATGACGAGGTCGCCATCGACCTCGCCATCAGGCAACTCTGGGCCAGCAAGTCAACAGCACCCAAGGCGATCATTGCCAAAACCGTCAAGGGCAAGGGCGTGCCATTCATGGAACACAACAACATCTGGCACTACACGCGCCTGAATCAGGCTACTTATGCACAGGCCCTGGCTGCGGTAGCAGGAAGCACAGCATGAGAGCAGCCTTCTCCGAGACACTGGTGCGCTTGGCCAAGGCCGATCCCAAGGTGCTGCTGCTCACGGGCGACCATGGCTATGCCTTGTTTGACGAATTCCGCAGAGAATGCCCGGCGCAGTACCTCAACGCCGGCGTTGCCGAGCAGAACATGGTGGGCATGGCGGCAGGCATGGCGCGCACCGGCTTCAGGCCGGTTGTGTATGGCCTGAGTGCCTTCATCCCGGTACGGGTTCTTGAGCAAATCAAGCTCGACATCGCCCATGACCGGCTGCCGGTGATCCTGGTGGGTGATGGTGCCGGTTTTGTTTACAGCCACCTGGGCACCAGTCACCAATCGACCGAAGACATAGCCTGCACGCGGGCGATTCCCGATTTGTCGGTCTATTCACCCGCTGACCGGTTTGAAGTGACCGCCTGCATGGAATTGGCCTATCGATCAAAAGCCCCGGTCTATTTGCGCATGGGCAAGTCAGACCGAGGAGATGTGCATCGTCACATACCGCCGGCAAGCATCGGCGCGTTGCTACCCGTCCAGCAGGGACAGGCTGGCAACATCAGCTTGATCGCCACCGGCTCCATGGTGCGCACGGCCATGGACATCGCCGCTGCATCCTACCCAGGGGCTGCCGTCTGGAGTGCCCCCTTCATCAAACCAATGGACGCCCAACAAGTGGCAGCCATCTGTGCACAGAGCCGTGCCGTGGTGGTGCTGGAAGAACATTCGGTACTGGGCGGACTGGGTTCTGCCATCGCCGAGACCGCCGCCGAGTTGGCACCGGTGCGGCTACTTCGAGTTGGCGTGCAGGACCGTTTCTCGCAACACTGCGGAAGCTATGAATATCTGCTGAAAGAGCATGGCTTGGATCGAGCCTCCGTGGCGCTGCGGATTGAGGCTTTCGTCAAGGTAAGCTGACCTATGCACATCGCCATCCTGGATGCCACCAGCCTTCTTGCAAAGGACCTGATCCGGTCTTTTGAAACCCATAGCTTGTTTGAGCGCTGCATCGCGCTGACCATGAACCTGCGCGTGCAGGCCATGGTCATGCGGGTCGACAGCGATGAACTCCTGCGCACAGGCATGCCGCTGGACCGCATTGACAAGGTCTTCGTCGATGCCGCCAGCGCCACGCCCGACACCCGGGCCTGGACCGGGCAGTTGCTTGAGCATGCGCTGCCAGACGCTTTGCACACTTTGCAGACTTCGCCCCGCTCCCCGAACGCCTCATGAAAATCAGCCAGACGAGGTACCTTGAGGGGCCGAACTTTTGGGCGCCGTATTCCGGCCTGTACCTGCACCTGCACCTGAGCCCTGAGGCGGCATCCTGGCTGGCCTGGCGCCCGGGCTTGGGCGAAACAACGCGGGCACTGAACCTGATTCACGCCCTCGCGCCTCGCGCGGTATCGACCGAAAGCGGGCTGGCGCAAACCATCTCGGCCGCTCAATACCCGGCGCTGGCGCTGCTCGCGAGCTTTTGCGATGCCTTGCTGTCAAAACTGAGCATCACGCACCAGGCAAGTCGCATGGCGGGCGGCGATCTTCACCAACTGCGCTGGTTTGTGCCCTGCGATGATTCGCAGCTCGGATCGCAGGCCAGCGAGCTGGCGCTGGCCTGTCTATCAACATTGACCGCGCTCAAGGCCGTGACCAAAGCAAGCCA
>CALQBT020000467.1 GCA_943328885.2 Bordetella parapertussis
CAAGCTCATCATGTGGATGCCGCTGCCGGTGAGCGTGGCGCGCCTGAAGCCGGTGTCGCGCGCCTCGCTGGGGCTGCCGGGTGGGCGGGTTAGGGCTGGCCGTTGTGCGGCACGTTAGACCGCACAGCCCAGAGTCGTGGCATCCCGTCAGCAGTCAGTCTTGACGCTATGCACGCGCCGCGTTAATATCGCCGCCCGTGCCTATCAAGAGCTTCAAGTGCAAAGAGACTCAAGCCCTGTTCGAGGGTAAGCGCGTGAAGCGCTGGGTGAGCATCGAACGGCCTGCCCTCCGCAAGCTTGCACAACTGGATTGGTCTGCAGTTCTTGACGATCTGAAGGTGCCGCCCGGCAACGGACTCGAAGCGCTGAAAGATTATCGGAAGGGGCAGCACAGCATCCGCATCAACCAGCAATGGCGCGTCTGCTTCGTCTGGACGACTGAAGGGGCTGCAAACGTAGAGATCGTCGACTATCACTGAAGGAAGAAGCCATGCGCACCGTTCTGCCCGTCTCGCCCGGCGAAATGCTTGAAGAAGAGTTTCTCAAGCCACTTGGTCTTACGAAGTACCGCCTTGCAAAAGACATCGGTGTTCCAGCACAGCGAATTGGCGAAATCGTTTCTGGCAAGCGCGCGGTCACGGCCAACACGGACCTTCGGCTTTGCCGCTACTTTGGTCTGAGCGACGGTTGGTGGTTGCGCGGACAGGCTGCTTATGACACGGCCATTGCCAAGGAGGCACTCCACAAGGAGTTGGCCACCATCCAAAGGTGTTCGCTCTTGGCAGCGTAAGCAGTGCGGTCCCTCGCTCAAGCGGGGCGCCAACGGCATGCCACCAAGCCCCGGCCGGTGGTACGCGGGACATTTTTGCCGGCCCGGGCTTGGCGTGGGCGGCGGCAACCAACACCCCGGCCCAACGGGCTGGCCGCGGGCTTCGCCTTGATTCGGGCGCCCGCGCTGGGCAGCGGTTCGGCGGCCTGTGCCTGTGGCGACGCAGTGTGCATTCTGTGCCGTTCGCGAGCCCAAGGAGGGGCTCCAAAAATGCGACAATATTCTTTCTGATTTCCTAGACAGTAAAAGGTTTAATAGAATTTCTCGGTCGCTATGCAAGGCTCCAAGCTTTCCCCTGATGCCCTGAACGCCCGCCGGCGTGACGCGGTGTCGCTGCGTCTGGATGGGCAAACGCTGGCGCAGGTGGCGCAGACCACAGGCCTGAGCGTGCCGACGGTGGTGGCGGCTTTCAAGGCTTATGTGGCAGGTGGCTGGAGCGCGGTCGACGCGCGCCCTCGCGGGCGCAGGCCGGTCAGCGAGCGCTTGCTCGGCGTGAACCCCGAGGCAGCGCTGGTGGCTGAAGCGGCATTGCTGCAGGCCTGGCTGGGCGCGCCGCCGGTGGGCTACATCGCAGGCTCAACTCTTGGTGGCTCGACTGTCGGTCCCGGTGGCGTCTGGACGCTTCGCCTGGCTGGCGAGCACCTGGCTGGCCTTTCGCCACAGCTCGAGGCTTGGACCGTCGCGCAGCGTGAAGCCTGGGTGACCAAGCAGTGGCTGCGTCACGGACTGAGCACCACGCCGGCCTGGGAGCTTGGCCGCAGCGAGCGCTGCGCCGAGCTGAGCGACTGGTGGCGCACGCAATGGCCGGGCTGGCGCGAGCAGGCACGCGCCGCGGGTGCCAAGGTGCTGGCGCTGACCGAGCGGTCTTTGCCGGCCCCGCATGCGCCGGCCTGTCAGTTGGTGGCGCACACGCCCCGGGGCAGCCCCTGGTGGCGCGCCACGCTGGCCTGGCCGACGCAGAGCGACTGGCTGGCTTTCATCCAGGGGCTTCGAGCGCAGGCGGGCGGCCCGTTGTGGCTGGTGACCTCGAACGCCTGGCTTTCCCGTGCCCCCATGTTGAGCGACTGGCTGGCCGCTGAAGGCCACGATGTCCGATGGATCCACGTGCCACAAGCGCAACCCACCAGCAGTTTTCAGCCTCCCACAAGACGCGACATGACTTCATCTGCCACCCCGTTGACCCACTTGCAACAACTCGAGGCCGAGAGCATCCACATCATGCGCGAGGTGGCGGCCGAGGCCGACAAGCCGGTGATGCTGTACTCCGTCGGCAAGGACAGCGCGGTGATGCTGCACCTGGCGATGAAGGCGTTCCACCCGGCCAAGCCGCCGTTCCCGCTGCTGCATGTCGACACGCGCTGGAAGTTCAACGAGATGTACGCCTTTCGTGACCGGATGGTCAGTGAGTTGGGGCTGCGTCTGCTCGTGCATGTCAACCCAGAAGGCATTGCCAAGGGCATCAACCCCTTCACGCACGGCTCGGCGATCCACACCGACATCATGAAGACCGAAGGGCTGAAGCAGGCGCTGGATGCCCATGGTTTTGACGCCGCTTTTGGCGGTGCGCGCCGCGATGAGGAAAAAAGCCGCGCCAAGGAGCGCATCTTCTCGTTTCGCTCGGCGCAGCACCGCTGGGACCCGAAGGACCAGCGCCCCGAGCTTTGGCGCCTGTACAACGCGCGCAAGCGCCCGGGTGAGTCGATGCGGGTGTTTCCGCTGTCGAACTGGACCGAGCTCGACATCTGGCAGTACATCTTTCTCGAGAACATCCCGGTCGTGCCGCTGTACTTTGCCGCTGTGCGCCCGGTGGTCGAGCGCAACGGCAGCTTGATCATGGTCGACGACGAGCGCATGCCGCTGCGCGCCGGCGAGTTGCCGATGATGAAGAAGGTGCGCTTCCGGACCTTGGGTTGCTACCCACTGACCGGTGCGGTCGAGTCCGAGGCCGACACCTTGCAGGCCATCATCCAGGAGATGCTGTTGGCCACCAGTTCGGAACGCCAGGGCAGGGTGATCGACCACGACGGCGCTGCGTCGATGGAAAAGAAAAAGCAGGAAGGGTATTTCTGATGTCGCACGCCTCCAACCTGATCGCCGCCGACATCGGCCAATACCTCCACGCTCAGCAGCACAAGGGCTTGCTGCGCTTCATCACCTGCGGCAGCGTCGAC